>JAFXVS010000079.1 GCA_017534815.1 Bacteroidaceae bacterium
ATCATCTCTCCTGGAACTGTGATTGTGTCTTCAGGTGGTGAGGTGAGCGACGTGAAGAAGGTTGTGAGTCCAGTGTTGGTGAACGACAAGGAGACGACGCTCTATCATATTGACTTCTCGTTTGACACGCTGAAGTTAGGCGGTTCGGCCTTTGCGCAGAGTCTTGGGAAGGTGGGAAGCGATGTGCCGACCGTGAAGAATCCTGAGTACTTCCGCGATGCTTTCTTGGCAGTGCAGGAGTTGGTGAAGGAGGAACTCTTGCTGGCTGGTCATGACATCAGCGCCGGTGGTTTGATTACGACCTTGTTGGAAATGACCTTCGCCAATCAGAAGGGTGGTATCAAGGTAAACCTCAACGGCATGAACGAGAGCGACCCTGTAAAGCTCCTCTTTGCTGAGAACCCTGGCGTCGTTGTTCAGGTGAAGAACGCTGACAAGAAAGCTGTGGAGAATCTGTTGAACAAGGCAGGCGTTGGTTTCATCGAGATTGGCCAGCCGATTGAGGAGCGTCAAATTGTGGTCAAGAAGGGTGGTCGCAACCGTTACTTCGACATCGACAAACTTCGTGACATCTGGTACAGCACTTCTTACCGTCTCGACACCAAGCAGTCGTTCAACGGAATGGCCAAGGAGCGCTTTGAGAACTACAAGAATCAACCTATCGAGCATAAGTTCCCAGCATCGTTCACAGGCAAGTTGGCACAGTATGGCATCAGCGCCGACCGTCGTGAAAGGACAGGCATCAAGGCTGCCATCATCCGTGAGAAAGGAACGAACGGAGAGCGTGAGATGGCCTATTCATTATATTTAGCGGGCTTCGACGTGAAGGACGTGATGATGACCGACTTGGTGAGCGGTCGCGAGACATTGGAGGACATCAACATGATCGTATTCTGCGGTGGCTTCTCCAATTCCGACGTTTTGGGCTCGGCAAAGGGATGGGCTGGTGCCTTCCTCTTCAACCCCAAGGCAAAGGCTGCGCTCGATGCTTTCTACGCAAGAAAGGACACGCTGTCGCTGGGTATCTGCAATGGCTGTCAGTTGATGGTCGAGCTCGGCCTCATCAACAACAACCACGCTGTGACGGATGCGAAAAACTATGCACAGATGTTGCACAACGTGAGCCACAAGTTCGAGAGCGAGTTCGTGACTTTGCAGATTCCTGAGAACAAGTCGGTGATGTTCGGCTCGTTGAGCGGCAGCAAGCTCGGCTTGTGGGTAGCTCACGGCGAGGGCAACTTCCGTCTGCCAAAGGCTGAGAAGGACTACAACATCGTAGCGAAATACAACTACTCTGGCTATCCAGGCAATCCAAATGGCTCCACTTACGATGTGGCTGGTATCGCATCGGCTGATGGACGTCACTTGGCGATGATGCCTCATTTGGAGCGTGCCATCTTCCCTTGGCAGGAGGCTAACTATCCTGCAGAGAGAAAGGGAGACGAGGTGACTCCTTGGATTGAAGCCTTTGTGAACGCAAGGAAGTGGGTGGAAGAGAAAGTGAAGTAAGTGGCAATGAGCATCTACACGGACATCTTCCTGACGTTTGCCAAGATTGGTAGTTTCACCCTTGGGGGAGGCTATGCGATGGTGCAGATGATGGAGAAGGAGGTGGTGGAGAAGAAGCAGTGGTTGAGCCATGAGGAGTTTATGGACACGCTGGTGGTGGCGCAGAGCACACCAGGCTTGTTCGCTATCGACATGGCTTCGCACATCGGCCTGAAACTGAAGGGCGTGAGGGGTGGAATTGTGGGAGCGTTGGCCACTGCGTTGCCGTCGATTGTGGCAATATTGCTGATTGCCATGTTTTTCCAGACGTTCAAGGACAATGTTTATGTGGAGAAGGTGTTCATGGGAGTGCGTCCATGTGTGGTGGCGCTCATCCTGGCTCCTTGCTTCGGCATGGCGAAGAAGGCGAAACTGACGAAGTTCAACTGGTGGATTCCCATTGTGGCGGCGGTCTTGATTACTGCGTTTGGGGTGTCGCCGATATGGTGTATCTTGATTGCAGGTGTTGGAGGATTTGTTTGGGGAAGGTTGAAGAATTGAAAAATTGAAGAATTGAAGTTTTTGAAGCGATGATATTCTTGGAATTGTTCTATGTCTTTTCGAAGATTGGCATCTTCAATTTTGGAGGTGGCTATGCCATGTTGTCGCTTATTCAAGACGAGGTGGTGAACAAGCACGGGTGGATGACGGTGAATGAGTTCACTGATATTGTGGCTGTGAGCCAATCGACACCAGGACCCATCGGCATCAACTGTGCCACCTACACGGGCTACACGGCAGTCATTCATGCTGGCTACCCCACTTGGGCGGCAGTGCTGGGAGCGGTGTTGGCTTCGTTGAGCGTGATTTGGCTTCCGTTCATCCTGATGATTAGTATCAGCAGATACCTCATCAAGCACCACGATTCGAAGACGGTGACCAGCATCTTTGGAACACTGAGACCAACGATTATCGGATTGATAGCGGCTGCGGCACTGATGCTCATGTCGAAGGAGAACTTTGGCGACCCAAAGCAGGAGTCGTTTGTGTTTGTGGTGAGCGTGGTGCTGTTCATGTTTGCGTTTGTGGGGACGAGATTGTTTAAGGTTCATCCCATCATCATGATTCTGCTGTGTGGATTGGCTGGTTTGGTGATTTATTGAATGGGAAAGAATGGGAATGATGGGAGAGGAAGCGAAGACGTACAGGTTTGAGAATGGTCTGCGGCTGATGCAGATTCCGTCGCCAACTCAAGTGGCATACTGTGGCATCAGCATCGATGCAGGCACAAGGGATGAGGAACCTGGTGAGGAAGGGATGGCGCACTTTTGCGAGCACATGATGTTCAAGGGTACAACCCAACGGAAGGCTTGGCACATCATCAATCGGATGGAGGCTGTAGGTGGCGACCTGAATGCCTACACGAACAAGGAAGAGACGGTGGTGTATGCAGCGTTCATGAAGGAACATCTGGAGCGTGCGACGGAGCTGATTTTCGACATCGTCTTCAACAGCACATTTCCTCAGCACGAGATTGACAAGGAGTGTGAAGTGATTGTAGATGAGATTGAGAGCTATAACGACACGCCTGCAGACTTGATTTTCGACAGATTTGAAGACATCATCTATGAGGGGAACAGTCTGGGGCACGACATCTTGGGAACAGCAGAGAACGTGAGGCGGTTCAGGACTGAGGATGCGCTCCGATTTGTCAGGAGGCAGTATCGTCCAGAGAAGATGGTGTTCTTCGTGTTGGGCGATGTGGAGTTTGAGAAGGTGAAGAAAATGGTGGGAAGGAGACTGAAGGACTTGGAGTCTATCAACCCAATAGAGCCTGTACGACCTGTAAGCCCTATCAAAAGAAACGCAGGAACCTTCACAGAAGAGCGTGGCACTCACCAAGCCCATGTGATGATTGGACGGGCTGCTTACGGCTCAGAGGACGACAAAAGGATTGCTTTGTACTTCCTGAATAACATCTTGGGCGGACCAGGCATGAATTCGAGGCTGAACATTGCGCTGAGGGAGCACAAGGGATTGGTCTATACGGTGGAGAGTTCGCTGACAAACTATACAGACACTTCGACTTGGGCCATCTACTTCGGATGTGATGAGGAGGATGTGGAGAGATGTCTGCGGACAGTCAGGCAGGAACTAGACAAGCTGATGAACGAACCGCTGACAGAGAGGCAATTCTCTGGGGCGCTGAAACAAATCAAGGGACAGATAGGAGTGGCCTGTGACAACTTCGAAAACTATGCATTGGATATGGCGAAAGCCTATCTTCATTATAATAAAGTGGAGGGACGGAAAGATACCATCGAGCATCTGGAGAAAATGACGCCACAACTGTTGCAGGAAGTGGCACGGGAAGTGTTCGATGAGCAGGGATTGACAACACTGATTTTTAGATAATACAACATCAAAATGAGAAAAGTAATAGGAATAGGAGAAACGATTCTCGACATCATCTTCAAGGATGAACAGCCTACGGCAGCAGTGCCAGGAGGCTCCACGTTCAATGGTATGATTTCATTAGGGCGGATGGGACTGCCTGTCACGATGATTACGGAGACAGGAAATGACCGTGTGGGCAAGACCATCAAGTTGTTCATGGAGGAGAACGGAGTCAACAGCGACTATGTCTGCATGTATCAGGATGGACGCACAGCCATTTCGTTGGCCTACCTGAATGACAAGAATGATGCCGATTATACTTTCTACAAGGACTATCCAAATGCTCGGCTGGACGTGGAATGGCCTGAGGTGAAGAAGGATGACATTGTGATGATGGGCTCATACTTCGTCTTGAACCCTGTGCTGAGAGAGAAGGTCAAGGAGTTTCTGGATTATGCTGTGAAGCAGGAGGCACTGATATATTACGACATCAACTTCCGCTCTTCCCACGCATCAGAGGCCATCAAGCTTCGCTCCACCATCCTGGAGAACTTTGAGTATGCCAGCATTGTGCGTGGTTCGACAGAAGACTTCCAGAACATGTTCAAGATTTCCGACCCTGAGAAAGCCTATATGAACGAGGTGAAGTTTCATTGCCGACAAATGCTCTGCACAGATGCTGAAGGCGACATCTGCTTGTTCTCTCCCAGCGTCAACAAGACATATAAAGTCAATAAAATAGAAACTGTATCGACCATTGGGGCAGGCGACAACTTCAATGCAGGCATCGTCTTTGGACTGCTGAAGGAAGGGGTTGGCCGAGATGATGTGTCCTCCATCACTGAAGACCAATGGAACCGCATCATTGCTCATGGTATGGCGTTTGCAGCCGAAGTATGCCAGAGCCTCAACAACTCAATCAGTAAAGAATTTGCAAAGAATTATGGAAGAAACTAAAGAAACGCTGGAAGCTCAGGGAATAAACCAAGAGCCTCAAGCGATGCATGAAGAAAACGAAATGCCTAAAGTGGAGCACACCTTCGAAGAATTGGGCGTGTCGGGTGAAATCCTTCAGGCCATTCAGGAGATGGGTTACGTCACCCCAATGCCTGTACAGGAGAAGGTGATTCCTTATCTGCTGGGTCACAACAACGATGTGGTGGCACTGGCTCAGACAGGTACAGGAAAGACGGCTGCGTATGGTCTGCCCGTGTTGCAGAAGATTGACACAGACCGTACAGATGTGCAGGCTATCATCATGGCTCCTACACGAGAGCTGTGTCTGCAGATTACAGACGATTTGAAGGACTATTCCAAATATATCAAGGGACTGCACGTGCTTGCTGTCTATGGTGGTGCCAGCATCGAACCACAGATTCGTGCCCTGAAGAAGGGTGTGCAGGTGATTGTGGCCACTCCTGGCCGTTTGGTTGACCTCATGGAACGTGGTGTTGCCAAACTTGGCACAGTGGAGAATGTGGTGCTGGACGAGGCTGATGAGATGCTCAACATGGGCTTCTCAGAGAGTATCGACACCATCCTTGCTGGAGTGCCTGCAGAGCGCAACACTCTGCTCTTCTCAGCCACGATGAGCAAGGAGATTGAGCGCATTTCAAAGAACTACCTGCACGATGCCAAGGAGATTGTGGTGGGAAGCCGTAATGAGGGTGCTGAACATGTGAACCACATCTACTATATGGTCAGTGCTCGTGACAAGTACAATGCCCTGAAACGTGTGGCTGACTACTATCCAGAGATTTATGCCATCATCTTCTGCCGCACTCGTATGGAGACTCAGGAGATTGCTGACAAGCTCATCCGTGATGGCTACAATGCAGAGTCCTTGCATGGAGAACTCTCACAGGCTCAGCGTGACCTGACCATGCAGAAGTTCCGTCAGCATCGTACACAGCTTTTGGTGGCTACTGATGTGGCTGCCCGTGGTTTGGATGTGGATGAACTCACCCACGTCATCAACTACGGTCTGCCTGATGACATTGAGAGCTACACCCACCGTTCTGGCAGAACAGGACGTGCTGGACGTTCAGGCACCTCCATCTCCATCATCCACGTGAAGGAGAAGGGTAAGGTGCGTGCCATCGAACAGCAGATTCAGAAGAAGTTTGTGCCTGGCATCCTGCCGACAGGTCAGGAGATTTGTGCCAAGCAACTCTATAAGGTGATTGACGACATCGAGAAGGTCTCTGTGGATGAAGAGGAGATTGCTCCTTTCCTGCCAGAGGTCTATCGCAAGTTTGACATGATGGAGAAGGAAGACCTCATCAAGCGCATGGTGTCGATGGAGTTCAACACCTTCCTCAACTACTATAAGAATGCCCCTGAAATCATCCAGCCATCAGAGAAGGGAGAACGACGTGGGGACAAGGCTGAATTTGGTGAGAAGAGAAGTCGTGGAGAACGTCGTGGTAAAGGTGGTGACCGTTCACGCACTGCTGAACCTGGCTACACCCGTCTCTTCATCAATCTGGGCAAGAAGGATGGCATCAATCCCAAGGTGTTCATGGGCTTCATCAATCGTGTGTCACAAGGAGCACGCATTGACCTTGGACGCATTGACCTCATGCAGAACTTCTCTTTCTTTGAGGTGCCAGAAGAGCAGACCAAGACTGTTCTCAACGTGCTGCATGGCACTGATTTCGATGGCAGGAAGGTCAATGTGGAAGTGACAGACCAGCCTGAAGGACAACGCACCACCAAACGTGAGAGTCATCATGAAGAGCATCACTCTTCTTATGGTGAGAGAAAGCCCAAGAAAGGCAGTGGGGTGATTCGTGGAGCAGCTGCCAAATCTGCCAGAACAGCCAAGCCCAAGGGCAAACCTTCTCGTGAGGAGCGTTCCAAGCCCTCTCGTGAGGAGCGTGGCTACACTTCAGCCCGTGGTCCTAAGGGAGCTGCTGAGTGGGCAAAGTTCTTTGAGGGACAAGTGGAGTCCCAACCCTTCTATGAGACCTTCAAAAAGAAGAAAAAGAAATAATGTTCGTGTAGGACGGTTCACCGTCCCATCTAAAATCTCTCTCTCATGAACAACTGGTCAGACATTTACCAAAATCTTAACAGCGATTTCAGTACCAAGGAGACGCTTCCTGTGATTGGCATTACAGGCAACTACTCCAATGAGACCTGCACATTGGCTGAAGGCTACTATCAGTCTGTGCTGAAGGCTGGTGGCATCCCTTTCATCCTGCCTCCTTTCTTCGAGACACACCTTCTGGGTGAGCTTCTTGACCGCTTGGATGGCATCATTTTCAGTGGAGGTGGTGACATCAACCCTCTCTTGTTGGGCGAGGAACCCATCAAGGAACTGCACAGCATCACTCCTGAGCGTGACCAACAAGAGCTGCTCTTGGCTCGTCTGGCCTATGACCGTCAGATTCCCATGCTGGGCATCTGCAAGGGCATTCAGGTCATCAATGCTGCCTTGGGAGGCACCAACTATCAGGACATCTACACCCAGATGGAAGGTGACCACATCAAGCACAGCCAAGACCAAGACCGTCGTTATCCATCCCACCAAGTGAACATCACCAAGGGTTCTATCCTCGAAAAGCTCTTTGGGGCAGAACTGGCTGTCAACTCCTTCCACCACCAAGCTTGCAAAGAGCCAGCCCCAGCACTTAAAGTGACTGCGTTAGGGTGTGATGGCGTGATTGAGGCCGTCGAAAGCAATGAGTTCAAGTCCATCATGGGCGTACAGTGGCATCCTGAGACTTTCATCTTGAGGAATAATCGGGAGATGCTCCCCATCTTCGAGTGGCTTGTCCAGGAGAGTGCTGAGTTCAAGAAGGCAAAGAAGCTGCACAGCAAGATTATCACGCTCGACAGCCATTGCGACACACCCATGTTCTTCCCACAGGGCATCAATTTTGCCTCACGTGACCCCAAGATTCTGGTTGACCTCCACAAGATGACTGAGGGACATCTCGATGCCACCATCATGGTTGCCTACCTGGAACAGCAGGGACGTGATGATGCCTCTCTGGAGAACGCTACTGCCAAAGCCAACCAGATTCTCACCCAAATCGAGGAGATGGTGGCCAAGAACTGCACGGCAGTGGATATAGCCTATTCGCCTGATGACCTCTGGAAACTGAAGAAAGAGGGCAAGAAAGCCATCATGTTAGGCATTGAGAACGGCTATGCCATTGGTAAGGACATCCGTAATGTAAAACACTTCTGTGGGCGTGGAGTGGTCTATATGACCCTCTGCCACAATGGTGACAATGACATCTGTGATTCAGCCAAGGGCAATCACGAGCATCATGGTGTGAGTGAGTTTGGCGCCAAGGTCATTGAAGAGATGAACTACTACAACATCATGGTTGACCTCAGTCATGCCAGTGAAGAGAGTTTCTACGATGCCCTTCAAATCAGCAAGACCCCTATCGTGTGCAGTCATTCCTCTGCTCGTGCCCTGTGTGACCATCCTCGCAATCTGACAGATGACCAGATGCGTGCTTTGGCTCAGGCTGGAGGTGTGGCTCAGGTCACACTCTATCCTGGTTTCTTGGTGAAGAGTGACGTGAGTGACGTGCGTGAAGCCACCATTCTTGATGCCATTGAGCACCTCAACCACATGGTCAATGTCATGGGCATTGAACACGTGGGCATAGGTACTGATTTTGATGGTGATGGAGGCATTCGTGGATGTGCTTCAGCCAGTGAACTCATCAACTTCACTCGCCACCTCCTCCGTGAACGCTACACAGAGGAACAGATTCAGATGATTTGGGGAGGTAACTTCCTTAGAGTGATGAAGAAGGTTCAGGCTTACGTCCCAAGGCCCTAAACGCTAAACTGTAAACTTTCAACTGTAAACTTTCAACTTCAATCACATCTCCGTCTTTCAGTTCCACACCCTCATGAGTCAACTCCACCCCATTCAGTCGGGTGGAGTTTTTTGGTGTTCTCCAGCTGTAGGTGGGATGTGCTGGGCGTGGGTTCACACATCTGCCCATGCAGAGATTACAGGCGTGTTGGAGTCTGGAACGGATACCCTTCGGACACTCAGTTCTCCATTGTCCATTCTGGATTTTCCAAGTCCCTTCTGAGGTGCGTGTGAACTGGCATTGGAAGAGGTCAACATCCTCATTCTCCAAGGCTATCACATTGAAGGTCTCCTCCGACTTCCTGCCTAAGGTGATGATGGTTCTGACTTTCGACAGATGGGCTTCCAAGTCCACCTGCTTGCCTTCTATTTCGATATAGGTCTTCATTTCAGGCTTATCTTCAAGGGGTTTCTCACACATTCAGCCTCATGACTCAGATGGGCTTCCCAATCTGTCAGGGACTGGAACCCTGTGTTGGGGTTCTTGTTCCAGCCTGAACCGAAGTAATAGGTGAAGGTTGAGGGTTGAGAGCTGAGCGTTGAGAGCTGGCTGATGCCCAACACATGACCTGTGGCAATACCATTTTCTCTCTGCTGATAGGTCATGCTGATGTTCTTCTCAGGGAAGAGCACTCCGACATATATCTTGCCCATCTTCTTGCCCTCTTCCTCCTGATACTTGGCTTTATACACAGAGGCGTCGCCCAAGTCCTCATAGCCTATGTATCCCTGTTCCTGAGAGAGCACATAAGCATTGGGATTGCTCTTGTGGACAACCACTCCTGCTGCCATCTGGGGTTGTTGGGAGAGTCCTTCATAACTGACACTGACACGGTTGAATTGACTGCCTGCATCCAGACTGATGATGCGGGTCTCCCTCACCTTCTCACCCTGATAATCCTGCTCTGGATAGGTGAACTTCACTGTGAAACGGAGAGGTCCATTGTCCAGTATCTCGTAGCTCTTGTAGCACTGGGGCATGAAGAGGCTGCCATCTGGATTCAGCAGGGCATTGGCTCCACCTCCTAATGTGGGACCTACCGTGTAGCAGTCCATTCCCTTCCCGTGGTCCACATGATAGCTGAAGGCGTTATACAGCTGGTCAGCCAAGTCCTGATAGCCCCTCTCCTCCAGTTGACGGCTCACAGACCTCATCTCCTGGTTCTGTTCAGAGGCATACCAGTAGTCCAGCATCAGCTCAGAGGTGCTCTTGTTAAAGAGGTCATACCCCACTGCCCCACCATGTCCATAGACACGATAGGCCACCTGGTCATTCTCCCAGCCAAATTCATCCTGACGTTCCACAAACAGGCGACCCTTGGCCTTCACCTCATACGGCTTGGGCTGACCTTCCTGCACATAATAGACAGACTTCCCCTGACCAGCCACACCCACTTGGAAGATGAGTTTCCCATCCCATGTCACCTGCGAAGGAATCTCATTCCCATCAGCATCAGTCACCACAAGCGCTGGGTGATTTTCTCCATCTGGCAAGACACCCAATTTCTTTTGGATGGCAGAGCATTCCACCTCCACCATCTCCACACGGGCAGTCTTCACTGGGTTCTTCACAATAACAATCACTCTCTCAACCGCTTGTAAAGTACAAACAGTCGAGAGAGCGAATAACAATATGATAGACTTTAAGCGCATAGGCTTACATCATGCCACCCATGCCTGGAGCACCCATTGGCATCTCAGGCTTGTCCTCCTTGGCGTCGCAGATGACACACTCAGTGGTCAGGAACATGCCAGCGATGGAAGCTGCATTCTCAAGAGCCACACGGCAAACCTTGGCAGGGTCGATGATACCAGACTCACGGAGGTTCTCATAAGTGTCCTTACGGGCATTGTAGCCAAAGTCACCCTTCTGGTTGCGAACCTTCTCAACCACTACAGAACCCTCCAGACCTGCGTTCTCCACAATCTGGCGGAGAGGCTCCTCAATGGCTCTCTTCACGATGTTGATACCAGTGGTCTCATCAGCGTTGTCACCTTCCAGACCATCCAGGGCTTCCAGTGAACGGATGAAGGCTACACCACCACCAGGCACGATACCCTCCTCAATGGCTGCACGAGTAGCACACAGGGCATCATCCACACGGTCTTTCTTCTCCTTCATCTCCACCTCAGAGGCAGCACCTACATAGAGCACAGCCACACCGCCAGAGAGCTTGGCCAGACGCTCCTGAAGCTTCTCCTTGTCATAGTCAGAAGTGGTGTTCTTGATTTCGTTCTTGATTTGGTTCACACGGTCCTGGATGTTCTCCTTCTGACCCTTGCCACCTACGATGGTTGTGTTGTCCTTCGTGATGGTCACCTTCTCAGCAGAACCCAACATCTCGATGGTAGCCTGCTCCAGCTTCAAGCCCTTCTCCTCAGAGATGACCACACCACCAGTCAGCACAGCGATGTCTTCCAACATAGCCTTTCTGCGGTCACCAAAGCCAGGAGCCTTCACAGCACAAATCTTCAACTGAGCACGCAGACGGTTCACCACCAAAGTGGTCAGCGCCTCACTCTCCACATCCTCAGCAATCACGAGGATAGGACGGCCAGTCTGGGCAGCAGGATTCAAGATAGGCAGGAACTCCTGCAAGTTGCTGATTTTCTTGTCATAGATAAGAATGAGCGGGTTCTCCATCTCACACTCCATCTTCTCCGTGTTGGTCACGAAGTAAGGAGAGAGATAACCACGGTCAAACTGCATACCTTCCACCACACCGATAGTGGTTTCACGGCTCTTGGCCTCCTCAATGGTGATGACACCATCCTTGCTGACCTTCTTCATCGCATCAGCAATCAGCTTGCCAATCTCGCCATCATTATTGGCAGACACAGTGGCAACCTGCTCAATCTTGTCATAGTCGTCACCCACCTGCTCACTCTGGCTCTTGATGTGGTCAACCACCTTAGCCACAGCCTTGTCGATGCCACGCTTCAGGTCCATAGGATTAGCACCAGCAGCCACGTTCTTCAAGCCCGTAGCCACAATGCTCTGAGCCAGCACAGTAGCTGTAGTGGTACCATCACCAGCATCATCGCCAGTCTTGGAAGCCACACTCTTCACCAGCTGAGCACCCGTATTCTGGAAAGCGTCAGCCAGCTCAATCTCCTTGGCCACAGTCACACCATCCTTCGTGATGTGAGGAGCACCAAACTTCTTTTCGATGATTACATTACGTCCCTTAGGACCCAGTGTCACCTTCACTGCATTTGCCAGCTCGTCCACACCCTTCTTCAGCTGTTCACGAGCCTCAATATTGAATTTCAATTCTTTAGCCATAGTTCTATTGATTTAAATTTTTTGAAGTTATCGGAGTTATCGGAGTTAACTTCTAAATTATTTCAGTATAGCGAGCACATCGCTCTGTCTCATTATCAGGTACTTCACACCTTCATACTCCAGTTCAGTGCCTGAGTACTTGCCATAGAGGACCTGGTCGCCCACCTTGACCACCATTTCCTCATCCTTCGTACCGTTGCCAGCAGCAACAACTTCGCCCTGCAGGGGCTTTTCCTTTGCCGTGTCAGGTATGATGATACCACCCACGGTCTTTTCTTCAGCAGGTTTAGGGAGCACCAGCACCCTGTCTGCCAATGGTTGAATGTTCATAGTCTTTTCTCCTTTTTTTAATTTTATATGAATAATGTATAGAATTTCAATTCCATCCACTCTCCCCTACAAATACGATGCCACCCCCGCCAGATGACTGACAAGGGTGACAAAGTGACATAAGAAGGTGACAAAAAGTGGCAAATCCTTTGTTGGTATTAGAATAAGTTGTAACTTTGCAACAAAATCAAACTTATCAGGAAAAATTTTACCTATCACATTAAAAACAAAAACAATGAAAAATCTATTCAGCAAATGGCTGTTGGCATTCACTGTGTTTGCGGCAGTCGGTTTTATCTCATGCGGAAGTGATGACGATGACGTTACTCCTCCCGAGGAAGAACAGGAAGTGGAAGCAAACGACTATTCAATGCCTTCGCAATTAATCTCAGGTCATCGCACCACCAGTTTCTCATACAATCCGGACGGAACGGTCAGCGAGATTAAAGAAGACGATGGGTTCCTTGTCTTATGTTATAGATATGACTACAGCAAGTTGGAAAGCGACCATATAATTACTGTGAGACAATACGAGATTCAGAATGGAGAAGAATCTGAGTCTAACGTATGGGGTGAATATACCCTGGAGGACGGACGTGTTGTTGCCTCCAGAAATCTGGATATAGAAAACCAGATCAAGAGAGAGGTGACTTACGCGTATAATGAGAAAGGGCAGTTGATTAGCTATAAGTCATCGGCGAATTATGAGTATAGAATCACTTGGGAAAACGATGTGATCACAAATGTGGAATCTAAACATGGTGAGGGAGAATGGCACTCATGGATTCAATCTATTGAGTATTCCAAGGTCAAAGTAGGCCGATACGGCGGTTATTTTGATCTCGTAATGAAATATGCGGTATTGGATGATGAGGAAGCTGGACTTCTTCTGAACGGCATGTTTGGCGCCAAAGTCAAGTATTTCCCTAAAAAGATGTTGGGTGGCAACACTCTACCTGATGGCTCATTGGAATTCAGCAGCAAAACGAGCGCAATCCCCAGCTCCATCACATTTATGGGAGTGACACAACAAATCGTTTGGATGAAGGCAATAAAAGCGAAAGTGAGAGTGAAGTGACCAGACACATCAGTCGGTGATTTGACTCTAAATCATCAAAAGATAATGTGAACAATAAAAGGGGAGGATGCAATTGCAACCTTCCCTTCTTCTTACATTGCGTCAGACCTTCACTAACCGCTAAACTCTCAACTCTAAACTCTCAACTCTAAACTCTCAACTCTAAACTCTCAACTAGCATCACCCTTCTCCGCCGCTACCAGGGAGGCCACCACCACCAGTGTTGCCACCAGTGTTGCCACCGTTGCCGTTGTTGTCACCCTCGTTGTCATCAATCTCCGTGCCGCCGTTGTCGTCGGTGCCGGTCTCCTCGGTCTCCACCTCGGCACCCTTGGCGAGGGTAGCCACATCGATGAAGTTGGCCTTCTTGAGGAACTCCTTCGAGCTGATGTTCTCCTCCTCCGTCTGGTCGGGCAGGAAGCG
>JAFXVS010000008.1 GCA_017534815.1 Bacteroidaceae bacterium
CCGTGAAAGCAAACGTCATGGTTCCACCTTCTTCGGCATACTGGGCGGCGAACCCCTGATGTATCGCGGACTGCTGGACATCTTCACCAAGCACAGCGACTGTTACTTCCAGCTCTTCACCAACGGCACGCTCCTCACCGAAGACATCGCCCGGCAACTCCGCAAGGCAGGCAATGTCACCCCGCTCATCAGCATTGAGGGACTCGAGGAGGAAAGTGACCGTCGCCGTCAAGCAGGTGGAGTCTATCAGCGCACCTTGCACGGAGTCCGTGCCTGTCGGAAAGCAGGACTCATCTTCGGCATCGCCGCCAGCATCTGCCAACACAACTACGACGAACTGGTCAGCCGTCAGCACATCGAGCGGGTGGCGAAAGAGGGAGCCGCCTATTTGTGGTACTACATCTATCGACCTGTCGGAGCCGATGCCCATCCCGAGCAGGCGCTGAGGGAAGAACAGATACGGGGACTCCGTCAGTTCCTTGTCCATGAACGCATGAATGCCCCCGTTGTCCTCGTCGATGTCTATTGGGATGAAGAAGGACGAGCCATTTGTCCTGGAGCCACAGGCATGAGTCATCACATCTCACCTTCCGGCGCCCTCGAATTCTGTCCCGTCATCCAGATGGCAACCGATTTCCTCAACGCCGATGCCAGCAACATGACCGAACTTTATGCACAGTCCGAATTCCTTGCCGGCATGCGTCGCAAGATAGCCCAAACCACACGAGGCTGCATCATCATGGAGAATCCACAACTGATGGCCAAGATCTTACAAGGATATGAAACCCACGAAACCACTACCCGAGGCAATGTGATGGGAGAATACACTAAAATGATTAGTACCCCAAGCCACGACATGAACACAAATGCAATCCCAGAGCAAAGCCGCCCCTACCGATGGTTGAAAAAGAATTACTTCTTCGGATTTGGGGCTTACGGGTAGTGGGGTCTTTTAAAAGGTTATAGGTTATAGGTTAAAGGTTATAGATTAAAGGCTAAAGGCTAAGGGCGAAAGACTAAGGGCTAAAGACTAAAGGGTTTAGAGTTACAATGAGCGAACAGTATATCATACCACCGACGCTGGACGAGCGGATGCATCTGCGCAAGGCACTCAAAGCTTTTGTGCAGACGCAGCATCTGTGTCCACCCGTTTCGCTCAAGCAATTGGAAGAGCTGGCCGATGCGTTCGTCAGCGGACATCAGGCCGATGCGCTCAACGCTCAACCCTTAACCCTCAACGCTCTACACCCGTGGTTGATGGTTGAGATTCACAACCAGATTTGGCTGCCCATCGTTGCTGGCATCCCCCATGAGCGTCGTCTGCTGATGTTGCCCAAATGTTTGAGCCGACATGGGGAGTGTCAGGCAGAATATGACGAATATGGACTGCTCTGTCATCGTTGTGGTCGTTGTCACATACCCCATTTACAAGACAAAGTGGAGCAACTGGGTGGTCTCAGCATTGTGGCAGAGGGATTCACGCAGGTCATCGAACTGATTGAGAATCGTGTGGTGGATGCCGTCATTGGTGTGAGCTGTTTGGACTCCTTGGAGAAAGCCTTCCCCTTGCTCGTACGCCACGCTGTACCAGGTTTGGCGATTGCCCTCAATGATTCTGGCTGTCGAAACACCCATGTTGATATGGACTACGTGGAGGAAATGCTCACCTTGTTGAGCGATGAAGCCGCTCCTGCGCTGCTTGATCATGAAGCCATTCACGAACAAGTCAGCCGTTGGTTTACTCGTCCGGAATTGGAGCAACTGATGCAGCCTGCCACCGACCCTACACAGAAGACATGTTTGGATTGGATGAGTGGTGAAGGCAAACGTTGGCGCCCCTTCCTGCTCTCTGCCGTTTGGCAAGCATTGACAGGGAAGACGGAAATGACGACCGATGTGCATCGTGCTGCCGTCGCAGTGGAATGTTTCCATAAGGCTTCACTCATCCACGATGATGTGGAGGATCAAGATGACACGCGCTATGGTCAGCCCACCATCAATGCCCTCTATGGCGACGCTTTTGCCATCAATGTTGGCGATGCGCTCTTAGGATTGGGCTACCGCATTTTGGCTCAGAGCAACAATGCCGAACTCCTTCGTCTCATCGCCGATGCCCATGTCAAATTATGCCGAGGGCAGGGCGAGGAGTTGATGTGGAACCAATCACCCATCAACATGGATTTCGTGATGAACATCTTCCGTTACAAGACAGTGCCTGCTTTCGAGGTGTCGTTGATGTTGGGATTGAGCTGCACGGGAAACTTTGTTCACCTCCGTCCCATGCTGAAGGCCTATTCCGATGCTTTGGGTATTGCTTATCAGTTGAAGGACGACTTGGAGGACTTTGTTCAGGACAACCAGTTGGCACATCGTCCCTCAGCTGTTCTGGCATTGCAGACGGAACATCCCACATGGAGCCAAGAGGAGGTGAAGACGGAACTGCAACGTATGACCGACCTCTACCACCAACAGGCACTCGATGCACTCAATGGAATGGATGAATTGGAACTGAAGCGCTTACTTTATCAAGTGACGGAGAAAATCTTAGGATGAAAGCGCCATTATTATATAAAGTATATCGGACATTGCGCAGAGGATGGAAACGCATGACGCCAGAGGCTCAACGAGCCGTGCAGACGTTTGTCGCCTCGCAGAAGACGGCACATGGCTACATGAATGCTGGAGGACATGAGGATGCGTATTATCAGCAGTTTGGCGAAGTGCTTGAGGCGGCGTTTACACCCCGCAAACTCCTCACTACGCATATTCGCCTCATTGTGCAGGAGAGCCGACACAAAGATACCGTTTATGGACGTTTTTTCGACTTCCTGAACGATGAAATGACATTGGGAAAGAGGGGGAAGAGGGTAGAACTCAATGTGCCGAAGGTGATGACTACCAATGCCGTTTGTTGCATCCTCGCCATGCAACATCAGATGGGCTTGCAGTCCGATGCCACTGATGTGGAGTGGCTTCAGAAGCGACAAGATGAGACGGGTGGCTTTTATGCCAGTGAGCAGGCGCCCATTCCCGATCTGCTGAGCACAGCCGTAGCACTGTTCACGCTCCGTCTCTTAGAAATCAATGTGAAGGATGCAACGCCATTCATCCAGGCGCATGGGTTGGACAATGGAGGTTTTGCCCCCACTTTGTATGATGACTACAGTGATGTGGAATACGTCTTTTATGGACTTTTAGCATTAGGTTCTATATGAATAGCAGTCAGTTGAAGGAAATGCAGACAGATGCCATGGAGCGACTCATGAAGAGTCGGTCGGAAGATGGCATGTGGAGAGGCTCTCTTTCGAGCAGTGCCATCTCTACGGCTGTCAGTGTGTTTGCTCTCTGGCGCATGGATGCAGGAAAGTATGCCGTAGAGATAGACGCAGGTGTACGATGGCTGCAAAAGACCATGAAGACGGATGGCTCTTGGGGTGACAGCGTTGAGAGTCCTTCCAACATGACAGCCACACTGCTTACCTATGTCTCTCTCTACGCCGTTGGACAAGCACCCTCAGAGACCCGAAAGTACCTCGCCAACATGTTTGGAGGCGATGATGAGGAGGCGCTTGTTCAGGGTGTCCTCAGGTATTATGGACGTGACCTTACGTTCTCTGTGCCCATTCTCATGATGTGTGCCTTGGCTGGGGTGATTACTAATTGGAAAAAGATACCTTCCTTCCCATTCGAATTGGCCACACTCCCTCAACGCTTCTTCCGCTTCCTCAACCTGCCTGTGGTGAGTTATGCCATTCCTGCTTTGATAGCCATTGGCATTTGTCAGATGCATCACAAAGGTGGATTTTTCTCGCCTATCCGCAAACTCTTTGTTCCTAAAGCCATGCGTGTGTTGCTTCGCATGCAACCTGCTGATGGAGGCTTCCTTGAAGCAGCACCTCTGACAGCTTTTGTGAGTATGTGTTTGGCAGCGGGTGGTTTTCGTGAACATGAAGTGACACAGCGTTGTGCGAAGTTCCTGATTGATACCGTTCGTGAAGATGGTTCTTGGCCTATCGACACGAATCTGTCTGGATGGGTGACCAGTTTGGCAGCAAAAGTTCTGCCCCTCGACCAACTGTCAACTCTCAACTCTCAACTTTCAATTCTCATCAAGTCTCATGCAACGACATCCATTCATCCCTTCACCAATGCAGCCCCAGGTGGTTGGGGCTGGAGTGACCTCAGCGGCTCTGTGCCTGATGGAGATGATACCAGTGGGGCATTGGTGGCGCTACATCACTTGTTGATGGCAGATGGAAGGATGCAGAAGGAAGATGTTCCTCCTGAAGTGGAGAATGGTCTGAAATGGCTGATAGGATTGCAGAACAACGATGGCGGCATGCCCACCTTCTGCAAAGGGTGGGGAAAATTGCCTTTCGACCGCAGCACCCCCGACATCACCGCTCATGCCATCCTCGCGATGGGACTATGGTTGCCCTCATTGGAAGGTAAACTGAAAACTGATGTGCAGAAGAGTCTTGACCGGATGCTCGCATGGATGCAGCATACAACGGACAGTCGCCCAGCCTCTGGGCTGGTCAACGCCCACGGTTGGGTGCCCTTGTGGTTTGGCGATCAAGATGCAGCAGACGAAAAAGCCCCCGTGTATGGCACAGCTACAGCCATCGATTACTTGATGTCGTCCCATCATCCTGTGGCTGTGGAGTTGGCGCAATCCCAAATTCATTTCATTCTCCAGACCCAAAACGAAGATGGTGGTTGGGGAGGCAATCAAGGGGTGAAGTCCAAGGTCACTTACACCTGTCGTGCCCTTTCCGCTTTGGCGCATTACCCTAACGAATATGAAGAAGCAAAACAGCGAGGTTGGGACTACCTCTACCAACGTTTCAAGGCGGGCACACTCTACGAACGAGAACCCATTGGCTTGTATTTCTCCCGTCTCTGGTATTCTGAGGAACTTTACAATATACTCTTCTTGTTGAACGCACTAAAAGGTATGAGCCTATGAACAATAAAAAGATCACCATCATCACCATTGGCGTCATCGTCTTTTACCTGTGTCTGCTGATAGGTTGGCACTTCTATGATCCAAGTGGCAACTTCACGGAGTTGCAGCCTGGTGCTGACCACCGTCCTGCAGGTCATATCCGTAAGGCTGACGACATACTGATTGGTGAGTTCTTCATGCAGGATGCTTCTACGCAGGTGTCCTCTATGTTAAAGGGTGAATGGCCTTGTTTTCGTGGCATCCATCATGACAACCAGACCTCCAAATCTTCCGAGATGAAGTGGATGGAGGGCGATTTCGAGGAAATGTGGTCAGTAGAAACAGGAGAGGGACATGCTGCACCTGTCATCTCAGAGGGTAGGGTGTATGTGCTGGACTATGACGAACAGTTGAGTTCTGACGCCTTGCGTTGTATTGACCTTCAGACGGGCAAACAGTTGTGGCGACGTTGGTATCGCATGACCATGAAGCGTAATCATGGATTCTCTCGTACGATTCCTGCCATCAGTAAAGGAATGATTGTCACCATAGGACCTGAAGGACACGTCATGTGCTGCGACAAGATTACAGGCAAGATGCGCTGGAACATCGATATGAAGAAGCGTTTTGGTACAGAGATTCCATTTTGGTACACAGGTCAGTGCCCGCTCATTGACAATGATATGCTGGTGCTGGCTCCAGCAGGTAAGGATACCCTGATGGTCGGCATTGATGTGAAGACAGGAAAAACCTTATGGGGAACGCCTAACACGGTTGAGTTTAAGATGTCACACTCCTCTGTCATTCCCATGGTGTTAGGAGGTACGCTGACGTATGTTTATATAGGCGTAGGCGGTGTATGTGGCGTCTCAGCTGAGGAAGGAAGTCGTGGACAATTGCTTTGGAGCACCGATGACTGGCAACCATCTGTTGTGGCTCCATCTCCCATGCAGATTTCTCAGAATCAGGTATTCCTTGTGGCAGGCTATGGTGCTGGTGGTGCCTTACTTCAGGTGGACAAATCGGGCGCCTCATGGAATGCTGTCATCAAGGATGATTACAAGGCAAATGAGGGCATGTCGAGCGAGCAACAGACCCCCATCAACTATCAAGGCACCCTCATCACGATTCTTCCCAAGGATGGTGGTGGTATGCGAGAACGCTTGGCTATGTATAGCCCCAGTAATTTACACGACCCCATCTGGACTTCTGCTGCTGACGAACGTTTTGGACTAGGACCTTACATGGTGATTGATGATAAACTCTTTGCTTTCAAAGAAGATGGCGAACTCTATATGTATCAGTTGAATACCAAATCCATGAAACTACTGCGCAAGCAGAGGGTTATGGAAGAAGGGATAGATGCTTGGGGACCCCTGGCATACGCAGATGGAATGCTGATCGTCAGAGATTCCAAGACCATCAAATGTCTGAAAATAGCTTCAAACTCTCAACTCTAAACTTTACCACCACTTTATGGATAGGCGCAAATTTCTGAAAATATCTGGTTCACTGGTTGTCGGGGGAGTGATTCTCTCTGTTGTCGGACGTGGCATGTGGAACATGTTCAAGAGACCCGACAAGCTTTTCTATGATTCCAAGCGAGCTAAAGGAAACGTTCTGCTGAAGGAGGATGAAGATTTCGTCTCTCCCTACCGTCGTATCTATGGCTTCCTTGCTCCTGACGATATTAGTGCGATGGAAGTGGATGGCGGTAGCCTCTATATTGCCACATCTAATAACATCTATGTATATGGGATGAGTGGTGAATTGCAGACCAACTTCTCTACGCCCAGCGACCTTCGTGACATCGCTGTTTATGATGGACATATCTATGCTTTGTTCCCCACTCGCATCGAAGTGTATGACCGTCTGGGAGACATCACGCAGGAGTGGGAGGCTTGCAGCGACAATTCCGACTATTGTTCTTTGACTGTATGTCAGGAGGGAATCTTTGTGACGGATGCTGCCAATAAGAACATCTGCAAGTACCATCTTGACGGCACGTTGGTACGCTTCATCAATAGCCCCAAAGGTTTCATCGTGCCCAGCTATTGCTTTGGCATCACTTACATGGACGGCACCATTTATTGTTCCAACCCTGGCCGTCATTTAGTGGAGAGTTATACTACAGAAGGCGAGTTTGTGGCTTCTTTCGGAAAGTCTGGTGCTGAGGCAGGTGCTTTCAGCGGATGTTGTAATCCTGCTATCCTCACGCCTTCGAACAATGGGGAACTGCTGACATCAGAAAAAGGCATTCCACGCATCAGTTGTTATAGTTCCAGTGGAAAGTTCCGTAGTGTATTGCTGGATAGCAAAGCCTTGGGACGTGGTACTGCTGCTTATGATGTTCGTGTCATGAAAGACAAGCTCATCGTGACTGGTGGTGACAAGGTGTCTGTATTTCAATATGATAAAAGACTTAGTCAACAAACAGAGTGCGGACAGTGCAATCTGGATTGTCCACTTAAAATATGATATTGACAAATGAAAGATAAGGCTCAACTGAAAAGTCCGATGGATCGCAGGGATTTCCTGCGCACTTGCAGCACTTTTGTTGCAGGAGGTGTTGCATTGGCATCGGGAGGATTGCTCGCAGCGAAAGCCAGCGCGAAAGAAGGTGATGTCTTTTGGCAGATTGACCCATACAAGTGTACGCAATGTGGACGGTGCGAGACCGATTGTGTGCTGACTGTTTCTGCCGTCAAATGTTTCCATGCCAACAGGGTGTGTGGCTATTGCGATCTCTGTGGCGGTTACTATCGTCCCAATGTGAAGGAACTCAATACGGCTGCAGAGAATATGATGTGTCCCACAGGTGCCATCAAACGTGAGTTCGTGGAGGAGCCTTATTTTGAATACACCATCGATGAGGCGCTCTGTACGGGTTGTGGCAAGTGCGTGAAGGGATGCACATCGTTTGGTAATGGTTCCCTGTTCCTGCAGATTGACCAGGAGAAGTGTCAGCAATGTAATGAATGTGCCATCGCCAAGGTATGCCCTTCCGATGCCATTCAGCGTGTATCGAATGCTCATGCTTATAAACTGAAAGACCATGCGTAAAGTTTTTGCCATATTCATAGGATTCATTTGCAGTTGCCAGGCTTGGGCTGTGGCACGGTTTCCGAAACCAGATTTCACGTCGGGTTACCAATATCCTGAGATCTTTCATGGAGCGCCCAACGAGTGGGTTTGGAATATCGTTGATGTGGTGTTGCTCGTGGGCATGATGAGTCTGGTGGTGTGGGCTGCTTACAGGAAGCGTGCTCGTGCCATCATCTTCTCGATGTCGGTGGTGTCGGTGTTGTACTTTGGATTCTTCCGTAGCGGTTGCGTGTGCAGTGTGGGTTCCATACAAAATGTGGTGACGGCTGTTGTGAACCCCGACTATCACTTGCCCTGGTATGTGCTGCTGGTGTTCCTGCTGCCCATCGTGTTCGCCTTGCTCTTTGGCAGGGTGTTCTGCTCGGGTGTTTGTCCGTTGGGAGCTTTGCAGGAGTTGGTGAATGTGAGGAACTTCCGATTGTCACGTGCGGTCTCTGCTACGTTGACCATGATTCCTTGGGTCTATCTGGCGTTCACCATCCTCTATGCCGCCACACGCAGCCAGTTCCTCATCTGCCGACTGGACCCGTTCATTGGCATCTTCCGATTGGGAGGTGACCTTGGTGTGATGACTTTCGGCATCGTGCTGCTGGTCATGTCCATCTTCGTCGGACGTCCGTTCTGCCAGTTCCTCTGTCCTTACGGAGCTTTGTTGAGCGTGTTCAGTGCGTTGTCTTGGAAGAAGCTGGAGATCACGGACAAGGGGTGCATCAACTGTGCGCTCTGCAGCGTGTCTTGCCCTGTCGATGCCATTCGTGCGCCACAAAGCAGTAGGACGAAGGAGGAGCGTCGGAAGGGTGTGAAGCGTATCATCTTGATGGCTGTCTTGCTGCCCCTGCTGACGTTGGCAGGTGCTGTGCTGGTGGGCAGTCAGAGTGATGCGTTGAGCTTGGCGCATAAGGATGTGTATCTCTACGAACTGCTGCTTGAGCAGGAGGCTCATCCTGAGATGGAGAAGCCGTTGGAGGTGGAGACCTTCCATGCCTTGGGTGGCGACATCAACGAACTGAAAGCCCAGGTGGATGATATCCGCAATGACTATAGGTTCTATTCCTATCTGGCTGGTGCACTCATCGGGTTCGTGATTGGTTTCAAATTGCTGAAACTCTCCCTCAAGCGCGGACGCAAGACTTACGAAATCGATATGGCACGTTGCACCCTCTGTGGCAAGTGCTTCAACTATTGTCCCCAATCTCTAAACCCTAAACACTCATCTCTAAACTCTAAACCCTAAACTCTCAACAAACATGAGAAAGTTATATCGTAATATTGCCATTGTCACGAGCGTCTTCATCTTGGCGCTGACGGTGATGCTGGGTGTCAGTTATTACCAGATGCAGCAGGTGTCACCACTGGAGACTGGTGTGATGGAAACCTTGAAGGAACTGAATGAAACCAACGGTGACAACGAGGTGCTGCAACAGCAGATTCGTGAACTGGATCTTCTGTCGCGCAAGGCATACTTTGTGAAAGAAGGCCAACTGAAGATGGGCATTTACCTCTTGTTGGGCATGGCTATTGTGTTGGCGCTTTGTCTGAACCTTTATTATAAGGAGACCAAGAACCTGCCGGAGAAGGAGTACGACCCGATTGATGAGTGGATGGCGAAGAGCCGTGCCCGCAATTATCTCGGATGGGCTGCTGCTGTGGTGGCGCTGATAGGTGTGGGTCTCGTGGCTGTTCAGCACGTGGATTGGAAAGGACTGATGGCATGGGAGAAGGAAATGGTGGCTGCAGACAGCGTAGAGCCGATGGCCATGCTGGAACCATCAGCCGACGCTCAACTTTCTGATGCCAACTCAGTGGCTGACACCTTGCGAACGGATAGTGTGAAAGGAGAGGATACCGATTCTGCAGAGGTGGATGACATGCCCGAACTCAAGATTGCTTCGAGGGCGTTCCGTGGCAACAACGCCAGTGCCACCTCTTCGGCACGGGGCATCGCCACTTCATGGAACCTCTCTGGCAAGAAGAACATCCTCTGGCAATCGTCTATTCCTAAACATGGTTACAACTCGCCTGTCATCACAGGACGGAACGTCTTCATCACAGGGGCTGATGCACAGGCTCGCGAACTCTATTGCTACGATGTCTGGACAGGTGAACTGAAATGGACGGTGAAGGCTGATGGCATCGCTGGGTCGCCCAGTAGTATGCCGAAGGTGAATGCCGACACAGGACTGGCTGCCAGTACGGTGGCCACGAACGGTGAGGAGGTGTGCGCCATCTTTGCCACGGGCGATGTCATCTGTGCCAACATGGAAGGCAAGCGTCTGTGGGCGAAGAATATCGGACTGCCCGACAACCACTACGGCTATGCCTCGTCGCTGCTGATGTACGGCAACACGCTCATCATCCAGTATCAGAACAATTCCAATGCCAAGATACTCGCGCTCAGCACCAAGAACGGCAATCAGGTTTGGAGCAAGTCGGCCAAGGACAAGATAGCCTGGAGTTCGCCCATCATTGCCACCTTGGGCGGCAAGTCCGCGCTTGTGGTGATGGGCAATCCTGCCATTGCTGCCTACAATCCTGGTAACGGTGCCGAACTGTGGCGTGTGGAGTGCATGAGTGGCGAAGTGGGTTCCAGTCCTGCGAGTGCTGGAGGCGTGGTGTTTGGTGCCAGCGAATATGCCAAGTGCATCGCCATCGATGGTGCCACGGGTGAGACCCTCTGGGAGGCGAGTGACTATCTGCCGGAGTGCTCAAGTCTGGCGGCCACCAAAGACCTTGTGTTCTGTGCCACCAGCTACGGCATGGTGTGTGCTTACGATGCCAAGACGGGTGAGGTGAAGAAGGAACACGACCTGACGACACCCTTCTATTCATCGCCAGTGGTGGTGGATGGCAAGGTCTATCTGTTCAGCAACAGCGGCAAGGTGTACATCTTCTCTGCCAGCACCTTCGACCTCATCACATCGTTTGAGACGGGTGAGAAGACCTTTGCCACGCCTGCCTTCACGGACGGCATGATGATTGTGCGGACAGACAAGTCGCTGTATTGTGTAAAGAAAAGTTGACCAGCATGGATAACAAAGAGATCATATATCGCAAGACGGATGCCATCATCGACAGAATTGGTTCGGGGCGTGAACAGATCATCCCGCTCTTGCAGGCCATTCAGCAGGAGTTCAACTATCTGCCGTCCGATGCGCTCGACCGTCTGTATGAGCGGACGGACATCGACCGTGCCCAGCTCATCAGCGTGGCGACATTCTATTCGCAGCTGCGGATGGTTCCCTACGGCAAACATGTCATCAAGGTCTGCATCGGCACAGCGTGCCATGTGAAGGGCGCCAACAACGTCTATGATGCTTTCCGACGCGAGTTGAAGTTGGAGGGCGATGACATCACCACTGCCGACGGACTCTACTCCATCGAGAAGGTGGCGTGCCTCGGATGCTGTGCCTTGGCGCCTGTGGTGCAGATTGACGAGAAAATCTTCGGACATGTGCAGCCAGGCAGGGTGCGTGAGGTCTTGGACGAGTTCGAGGCGATGATGGCGAACGAGGGAGAACTGACTGCGGACGATGACGGGAAAGCTGTTCAGGGTGAAGTCCGTTTGGGCATGGAGAACTGCTGTCAGGCGAGTGGCACCGCTGAGGTCTATGCCGCTGTGGTGGAGGCTTGCAAGGACTTGGGCATCCATGTGCGCATCAAGCCTGTCTCCTGTGTCGGCACATGCAATCAGGTGCCCCTCATCGATGTGGCGATGCCCGACGGCAACATTGTGCGCTATCCCAACATCAAGCCAGACGAGGTGAAGGAGATTCTGCTTCATCACTTCCGACCAGCCAGTCGTTTGCGTCGTCTCCGCAATGCCATCCTCAACCAGATTGACACCTTCCATACCGACCAGACGTGGGACAACATCCTCTTCATCCCTGAGAAGGAACGCACCCAGAGCATCAACAACTTCCTCGACGGGCAGTTCCGCATCTCCACCGAGGGCTACGGACATCTCAATCCCCTTGACCTTGACGAATACATCTCCATGGGTGGTTTCGAGGCACTCAAGAAAGCCCTCACCTCCATGTCACCCCAGCAGGTCATCGATGAGGTGCTCCACAGCGGCATCCGAGGTAGGGGAGGGGGCGGCTTCCTCACCGGCAAGAAGTGGCAACTTGTGAGGGACAATGCTAACCTCTCACCTCAAACTCTCACCTCTAAACCCTCAACTCTCAACTCTCTCCCCATCATCATCTGCAATGGTGACGAGGGTGACCCAGGTGCTTTCATGGATCGCATCCTCCTCGAGTCCTATCCCCTGCGAGTCATCGAGGGCATGATGATTGCCGCCTATGCCGTTGGTGCAGCCGAGGGCATCTTCTACATCCGTGCCGAATATCCCCAGGCCGTCATCCGCATCCGCAAGGCACTCGACATGTGTCGGCAGAAAGGGCTGTTGGGCGAGCATATCTTCGAAACCGACTTCACCTTTGATATCCGCATCTTCGAGGGAGCAGGTGCTTTTGTCTGTGGAGAGGAGACCGCGCTCATTGCTTCGTTGGAAGGTAAACGAGGCTTCCCGCATCGCCGTCCACCTTATCCTGCTCAGGAGGGTCTGAATGGGCGGCCTACGCTCATCAACAATGTGGAGACGCTGAGTCAGATATCTTACATCATCCGTCATGGAGCCGACGAATATGCCAAGGTGGGCACGTCCGGCAGTCGTGGCACCAAGGTCTTCGCCCTCGCAGGAAAAGTCAATCACGGCGGACTCATCGAGGTTCCCATGGGCACGACGCTTCGTCAGATTGTCGATGACATCGGTGGGGGAGTGGAAGGTGGCGAAAAGTTGAAGGCTGTGCAGATTGGCGGTCCCTCTGGTGGATGCATCCCCGCTGAGCTCTGTGATACAGGAGTCGATTTCGATGCCCTCAACCAGATGGGTGCCATCATGGGTTCTGGCGGACTCGTCGTGTTGGGCGAGAGCAGTTGCATGGTCGATGTGGCACGCTACTTCACGAATTTCACCTGTGCGGAGTCGTGTGGAAAATGTACGTTTTGCCGTGTCGGCATCCGTCGCATGCTCGACATCCTCGACCGCCTCACCACGGGTCAGGCCAAGATGGAAGACATCGACCGTCTGGAGGAACTTGCCCAGAACATCAAGCAGGCCGCCCAATGCGGACTCGGCAAGACTGCCCCCAATCCTGTGCTCTCCACCCTCCGATATTTCCGACACGAATACGAGGAGCACGTCAACGGCATCTGCCGCACGGGGTCCTGCAAGCAGATGGTGAAACTGGAGATCACCGACGACTGCGTGGGCTGCACCAAGTGTGCCCGTTCCTGTCCCAGCGACGCCATCGCCTACACCCCCTACGAGAAGCATGTCATCGACACGGAAAAGTGTACCCAGTGCGGTCTGTGTGTGTACGAGTGTGATTATCAAGCCATCAAGAAAGTGAAGAAGTCATGAAAATATTTGTTGACAATAAAGAATTGGAAATCAGTGGGAAGCGCGTTATTATTGAAGAACTGCGTGAGGATGGATACGACATCCCGTCGCTCTGCTATACCCCCAATGCCAAGCACCACACATCGTGCATGATCTGCATGGTGCGCAATGAGGCGAACAATCAGATGATTCCCTCCTGTTCCACCATTCCTGTGGAAGGGATGCGCATCGACACGTCCTCTGACGACGTGATGACGTTACGACGCACGGCGATCGAATTGCTGCTGAGTGAGCACAAGGCTCGCTGTGGCGGGTGTGAGAGTAAGGCGAAGTGCCGGTTGAGGGATTTGGCGTTGCGGATGAAGGCGAAATGGACACGCTTTGCCCCTCTGCCTCCCGTTGAACCCGTCGTTCGGGAGCATGTCACGGGTCGCCTCTGGTTCGAACCAGCCAAGTGCATCCGTTGTGGTCTCTGCGTCTATAACTCCGACAATGGTTTCACGTTTAAGGGTCGAGGTTTTGGCATGCAGGTGGTGATTCCAGAACCCAGCAAGAAGAATATAGATGAAAGGATAGCTGAATTATGTCCTACAGGAGCGTTATATATGGTATCGTGATGTGTCTGCTGACTGCCTGTGTGGGTACGAGGGATTTCCTGAATGACCATTCGGACGTGCAGGATTGGACGATCTTCCGTGGGAGCCCGTCGCTCTGCGGTTACACGGATTGTGCTTTGCCCGATGTGCCGCAGTTACAGTGGAGTGTCACGACACAGACGAGGATGGTGGCGTCGCCCATCGTGTTCAACTCGGTGGTGTATATGCTGAGCCGTAAGGGTGAACTGCGTGGTTATACGATGGATGGAGATTCGTGTTTCTATCACGACCTGAAGACAACGGTGGAGGCTTCGTTCATTGCGATGGACACAACGCTTTACATCGGACGCATCGACGGAAAGGTGACAGCCCTATCTCTCAACTCTCAACTATCAACTATCAACTCTCTTTGGGAGTATGAGACGCTGGGGCAGATTTCGGGTTCGCCGAATGTGGTGGATGGTCAGTTGCTGGTGGGAAGTTACGACGGGAGCATGTACACGCTGCAGGCTCGGACGGGCAGGAAGACGGGGCAGTTTGAGACGGGCTACTACATCAACGGCACGGCGGCTGTGTGGAAGCATTACATGATGTTTGGCGGCTGCGACTCGTGGGTGAGGGTGGTGGACATCTCGACGGGCAAGATGACGGACTCGCTGGAACTGGACACTTATGTGCCTGCCTCGCCTGCCATCCTGGACGGTGTGGCATGTGCTTGTGACTATAACGGCAACGTGTATGAGATGACGCTAGAAGGCGGACGGATTGCGAGTCATCGGAAGCTGCTGGCCACATCGGCTGACAATGAGGGACAGGACGGTGGTGTGGTGTCGATGCCGACACTCACGCGCACCGATGTGTTGATCCTGTCGGGCGACCGCTACATCAGCTGCATCGATAGGGCATCGGGCAAGGTGCGCTGGAGGAAGATGCTGCGTGGGATGACGGGCGAGTGCTCGCCGCTGGTGGCACAGGACAGGGTGCTTGTCTGCACGAAGGACGGGCATGTCTCCATCCTCGACAGCGAGGACGGCATGGAGCTTTGGCATTATGAGGTGGGGGAACAGATCATCGCTTCGCCTGCCATCATCGGCGACAGATTTTTCATATTAACCAGCAAAGGAACATTGCTATGTTTCAATTAACCAGCCCACGCGCTGGGCGATTTTTTCTTGACAAGTCAAATTTGAATTGATATGATAGAACTCAAAAATATAACGAAACGATTCATCGACGGCCAGCGACAACTGACCGTGCTCGACGACCTCTCCCTGCATGTGGACGAGGGCGAGTTCGTGGCCATCATCGGCGAGTCGGGGGTGGGGAAGACCACGTTGCTGAACATCCTCGGCACCCTGCTGCCTGCTGATGAGGGTAGCTATATGATGAGGGGTGAGCAAATTGAGGTGAGTGGCGAGCAACCTTCGGAACGTCTCTGCCACCTGCGCAACAAGGAGATTGGCTTTGTCTATCAGGATCATCGTCTGCTGCCGCAGTTCACCGTGTGGCAAAACATCCTGCTGCCGACCCTCGCCACGAAGAAGACATCGACGGAGGAGGAACAACTGCACGCGCAGGCATTGCTGAAGTTCATGGGCATCCTCCCGCTGAAAGACAGCCCCGTTACACAACTCTCGGGTGGCGAGAAGACACGTGTAGCCATTTGTCGCGCCCTCATCAACCAACCCGCCATCCTGCTGGCAGACGAACCGACAGGTCAGCTGGATGTCGCCAATGCGCAAACCATCGCCACGCTCTTCCGCAAGGTGAATGCTGAGTTCCATACGACCATCATCATGGCCACCCATTCGGCAGAAATGGCAAAGGTCGCCCACAAGATTTACCTCCTCAAGGATGGCAAACTCTCCCCAGCCCTAAACTCTCAACCCTAAACTCTCAACTCCAAGAACCTCATGATTTCACAAAGCCGCAAGCACTACCGCCGCTTCTACCGTCTGGTCGCTCTGGCAGTCATTCTGATGATTGCCGTGTTGACGGGTAGCTTGCTGTTGGGTGACTCTGTTCGTGGCACGTTGGTGGAGCGGGTCAGCGAGCGATTGGGTAGGACTGAGACCGTCATCACCAGTGGTACGGGATTCATGAGCGACGCCCTGACAAACCACCCTTTGATGGAACGTGCGCAGGGATATCTGCTGATGGATGGTTTTGTGTCGGTGGGCGAGAAACTGCTGCCTGTCTATGTGTGGGGCACAGATGCTGATGCTCTTTCATCGGGCGAGGTGATGGTCAACGAACCGCTTCGTCAGAAATTGGGAAATCAGGAGGACTTCGTGCTGCACCTTCCTTCGCACAACTTGGTTCCTTCTGGAAGTCTCTTTGTCAGCAAGAGTTATGCCACCCAGATGCGTGTCCATGTGGCTGGCGTGAAAAGTGTAGGGGAGGGCGGCAACTTGCTGTTGAAGAATGAACAGACCCTGCCGCTGAACGTGTTCATCAGTCGAAAGGAACTGGCGGATCAGATGGAACTGGAGGGCAAAATCAACATGATTCTTTCTGAAGACAGGATAGAGGAGGAACAGTTGACGGCGTGTTGGACACCTGAGATGTCTGGTGTTCATCTGACGGACTCGACGCTCACCTATGACGGTGTCTTCATCTCCAAAAACATCGTGGACAAACTCTCCACTCTCAACCCTCAGCCTTCCACGCTCTACTTGTCATACTTTGTCAACGACCTCATTCACGATGCCGACACCATCCCGTATTCCTTTGTGACAGCGGTGAACGAATGGCATGGAGAGGCGTTGGACGGACAAGAGATGATTCTGTCGGATGTGGCCGCAGAACGTCTGCATGTGCAGGAGGGTGACTCCATCCGCATGAGCTACTTCATCACCAAACATCTGAAGAACCTCGACACGCAGGAACATACATTGAGGGTGAAGCGGATTGTACCGCTCGCTGACTTGATGCACGACAGTCTGCTGATGACTGACTTCCCAGGACTGACCCGTGTGGAGAACTGTACGGATTGGGACAGCGACCTGCCCATCAATATGGATCGTGTCACCAAAGCCGATGAAGACTTCTGGCACACCTATCGTCAAACGCCCAAGGCCATCGTCAGCTACGAAGCAGTAAGTCCCGATTGGAGCAATGCTTTCGGCTGCGCCACAGCCATACGGTTTGCCTCAACTGTCAACTCTCAACCCCCAACTGTCAACCCTCAACTCACCCTACAGGATGCCGATGTGCAACTGTTTCATCCTCGTGCTCAAGGCTTGACGAGTGCGAAGGGTGGGGTAGATTTCGCAGGGCTATTCCTGTCATTGGGCTTCTTCATCATTCTGGCGGCTATCCTACTGATGAAGAATCCGTTGGTGGAGATGTTCATGCTGCGTGAGGGCGAGATACAACTCTATCGGCAGATGGGGTTCAAGGATAAGGACATCCGCAGAAGGCTGTTCTGGGAGGCGTTTAGTGTGATGCTCTATGCTTCCCCTTGGGGTGTTGTCGCCGGGTTGGCATATTCGACCCTGACGCTTTGGCTCTTGGGTAATGTTTGGAGTGGTGCCACACACACAGAAGGTTTTGCCCTGCACATCCAGCCGTTGACACTCCTCATCGGTTGGGTGGTCGGACTGCTCATTTGTGCTGTGACGCTTTGGTGGGTTATTCGAAAGAGGCTCAAGCCTGTACAACCCGCTTCATCTCTCCATCCGACTTTCAATCCCAAACTCTTAACTCTTAACTTTATACTCCTATTGCTACTGACGCTTGTCTTGATAGCCACGAACTTTATCTACCTCCACAATATGGTGCTGTTCATCGTCTGCGGTTTGCTGTGGATTTTCACTTGGGGCATCTTCCTCCGTGTTGAGGTGTGTCGCCAATCCAGAACTCTCAACTCTCAA
>JAFXVS010000009.1 GCA_017534815.1 Bacteroidaceae bacterium
CAGGTCACCTTTCTGAATCACCGCTGCGCAGTTCAGCAGCAGGTCGCCCACGATAACGGGCAGACCCACAATCGTTATCACATCCAGTTTCCTGGTAAAGTCCAGCAGCATCATCACTGCCGTCTCCGTCTGTTCCAGCAGTGCGCGCTGACGGAACAGGTCCTGACAAGTATAGCCTGTGATGCATAACTCTGGGAATACGATAACCTCCACGCCTTTACCCTCAGCCTGAGCGATCATGCTCTCAATCTGCTGGGTGTTAAAGATACAGTCGGCCACCTTCACTTGAGGGATAGCCGCAGCCACTGTGATAAATCCGTTTTGCATGCTCTTTCGTATCGTTAGTTTAACCTATGATACCGCAAAGATAAAGCAAATAATTGAAAACACCAAATAATCCCCTGAAAAACGCGGTTTTACTCCGATTGATACTGTGGGATGAGACCTTCAAACAATTAGTGACCTGTTTGGCGACGGAGTAAGCGTATTTTATCTTGGTCTCCTTCGACAAGCTTCATCAAGACGTTATACTTTTTCTTTTGATAATCAAGGGATCATCGGGGCATCATTGTTACGACGCTTCGGAGGAATTCTGAAGACAACTCTTGGGAAATGCTTACTGATGGAATCCTGCACTTCTTCACTCATCTCGCCACTGATGGTCAGTTCGTCAATCTGCAGGTTGTAGAACCACTCCGGCAGTACCACTTCGTCTGTAAATTCCAGTCGCAGCTTCTTAACATGTGGCAATTTCGAAAGGAATTCCGGCACTCTTCTCACACGCAATGGAATGCCATCAGAGAATTGTTTATTATCTATTGCCACGAGTTTTTTCAAGATCACATCGTCGGTTTCCATCTGTCGCACCACCCACCCCATCTTGGGCGTAAGGGCACGCGTCTCTTTATCCACCTCGGTACCGATAAAGCCAGCAATAAGTTGTAGTGGCGTTTCAAGTTTAACACTACCATCGGCAATATCGATGATTTGGTATTTGAAGTCCACATACACCCGTTCCGAAGGCATCGACTCCGTATGTAGCACCTCATCGAGTGTCATCCCGTCTTCATTAGGGAAGAACTTCAGTATCCAACCATCCAACTCCGTCGGTCTTCGGAAGTCACAACCCCCACCCACCAGTTTGTTCGGATTATTCTTCTTCACCATGTTCTTCCAGAATTTCTGGTTAGGGTTCCCATTGGATGCCCTCACAAACTCCCTCAGGATGGGCATAATATCATTGAGCCATTCCCTCATGCCATACTGCTCCAGCTGTTGCGTCTTATCCAACACCCTCTGCCAGTCTTTTGGTGTTCCTGTAAGGGTGATGTTCGGAATGCCGCAGGCTATATAAACAACGATATAATCAAAATAGTTCTTCATGGTTTCCATCAGTGTAACCTGTGAGGTGATACGCTCGGTAACGCCCGTGGTGGAGAAATCGGCGGTGATGGTCTTGGCAATGTCGCCCTTGGTGTTCTCGTGGATTCTTGCTGTGAAGTCAGACAGGATCTGTTCCCAGTCTGTTTCCTCCGTGAGCAAATCCTTGTCAGTCTGTACTGCCAGATCCATTTTCCCATCATGACTCACAATCATGTCACGCATCTCCTCCGCATGGGCATCCACATAACGGGCGAATCCCTGACTGATCAGCACCCATATCATGTCTGGTGAGAGCACGAGCGGACGGTGTTCGGCATAAGCTCGCACTACCGTTTTGAAGAACACATCCTTCCCTGTGAAGGTATAGAAAAACTCGTCATCAGAAAAGCTTCGGGCAATGATGGCGTGCGTATCACCAGGCACGCCTTCATCACGGAGGATGCCATAAAGCGCAAAAGCACCACTCTTCAGAGATTCCTCCATGGGATAATCATCTTCTATCGGCTTCAGGTCCTCGTCAACCACAAAGGTGATGCTACCCTTCGACTTTTGGAGGATGCCGTTGCTGTTTTGTGCCATAGCCATGCTTGCCATAAGAGCCATTAGTACGGCAATGATCATACTCTTCTTCATTGGTTGATTATATTTAATAAAACATAGTTAGTGCTCACGCTCTTAAAGCCATATATTCTGTGCTTTCATCAAGACGTCATACTTTTTCTTTTGGAATTTAAGTCTCTTGATATCGTAACCTACGTACGAAATCCTGACCTTGTCCTTTTTGTTCTTGAACTTCATGGTGAAGTTGCCGTTAGCGTCGGTTATGACAGCTTCCACGATGCGACCTTTCTCGTCGATCTCACAAACGGTTGCTGCCTTGAGCGGACCCTTTTCATCCCTCACCACACCACTTATCTTGTAGTAGGCCTTTACGTCTTTCTCTTCCTTCGATTCTTCTTTTATTAGCACCAACTTTGACCTTTTGAAAATGTCCTCAAATCGTTGGATCTCAGCTTTGGGGAACCGCTGGCGCAACTGCGTTTCTTCCTCTTCGGTGAATTGACCCATAATGCGGAGTTTGTCTATCTGGATCTTGTCCAGCCATTCGGGGATGACAACGGGATTGTTCCCGAATTCGAGACGCAGCGAACGGATGTGATCCATCTTAGAGAGTGCATGGGGCACTTCCTGGTCTTTACCTATGTGGATATAAAGTTCCATATGTTTGTCTTCTTCCTTCAGACGAGCGACTTCATCCGATTCCTCATCGGCAATGCGGGCCAGCCAGCCTATCTTGGGCATGAGGGTGCGTGTCGTGGCGTCTTCCTCCACGCCCACGAAGCCTGCCCACAACTGCATGGGAATGGTGTCGAGCGGCTCACTGGTGACGGGGTCGACGTATATATGCTTGAAACTCACACGTACTATCTCCTGTGGCATGTCGGTATCCCAGATCACGCTGTCAGGGGTCTCACCCAGCACATTGGGGAAGAACTTCAGGAACCAACCGTCCAGACGGGTGCTGTTTATCGATGGAACACACACCCCTCTATCTCTCTTCAACCGGTCGACACGTCTTTTCTTGACGATATCCTGCCAGAACTCCTTGTTGGCATGACCCTTGGAGGCTTTGACAAACTCCTTCAGGATAACCTCCAGATCAGAAGCCCATTTCTCCAGACGGTATTTCTTCAGGCTGCGTACCTTGTCGAGCACCTTCTGCCAGTCTTCGGGTGTGCCCTCGAGCGTGATGGAAGGGATGCCACAGCCGGCTGCAATGTTGGCATAGTTGAAGTATTTCTTGACGGCATCCATCAGCGAGATCTGCGAGGCAATGCGTTCGGTGACGCCAGTGGTGGTGAAGTCGGCTGTCATCAGGTCGGCCAACTCGCCCTTGGTATTCCTGGCGATGCAGGTGGAGAAATCGTTCAGCAGAAGTTCCCAGTCGCCACTGGGTGAGAGCACGTCGTTGTTGGAGTTGACCACGAGATCCATCTTTCCCTCATGAAACACCAATAGGTCGCGCATCTCCTCAGCATGGGCATTCACATAGCGTGAGAACCCCTGACTGATGATAAGCCACACCATATCAGGCGACAGCACCAGGGGATGGTGGTCGGCATAGGCCTGTACCAGGCACTTGTAGAAGTTGTCGTCGCCTATATACCCCAGTTGCTGCCCCTCGAAACTGGTCTTCACCACGCGGTGGAGTTCCAGGGGTACTGCTGAGATGTTGACAATCCTTTTGGCAATCTCCTTATCGTCATACTTCGGGATGATCTCTTTGGGGGCGGGTAGGTCTTCGTCAACCACAAATTTGGGCCATACAACATCCAGTCCGGTGGTTGGGCCTTGAAGAGGGTAGTCAACCCCGGTGAGGGCCATCTCCTCGATATCTTCCATTGAGAAGGGCTTGGCGGTCTGATTCTGGCTTGTCTGCGCTGTGGCGAGGTTGGCGATGAGGGCCAGCACGATGATGGTTAAACTTTTCTTCATAGGTTGGTTGGTTTTGATTTGATGTTAATATAACCCCATATATTGTCCGATAAAGAAGATGGTGCCTGTTGACCACTCGCGGATGAAATAGAGGAATGGATGATTGGCGTGGAAGCGGACGGTTTCAGGCTGTACTGTTTTCACTGACCCAAGATCCCCTTGCAATGAAGTGATGACAGATGCCTCAGCGCCTGTCTCATCAACCTTGATGTGACCTTTCTGCTTGATCCTGTCAATGCAGGATTTCACATCAAAGAGATTTGAGAAATCCGCCTTATTCATCCTGAAGGCGTTGGGCATGAGTGGTGTCATCGTGCCAGCGAGATTCTCCTCTGACTCCGTCTCGAAGCGCGGCAACTTCACATCGACATCGATTCGTTGCATCTGTGCATACATCTTCTTCCAACTGTCGGCTGTCAGCGACCAGGCCACATTGCAGACGGTCTTTTCCTCCTTGGGCAACAGGATGATCATCTGGTAGGCACCATTGCTGTAAGGCAGGCAGAGCGCCTGACAGAGGTCGTTCTCGGTATAGAAGAACTGGTGGAACTGATTCATCATCGGCACCGTCGTTTCTATGCCGCTCTCACATCTGAACACCTCGTCCCGTGTGTTCATCTTACGGAACTTATCCGCCCAGATGCCCTTGAAGTAGATGGTGTTCTTCAGGGTGAATTTCAACGGTTCTGACTCCGACTCCATGAATTGTGTGTCATAACTGTCTTTGACCACCTGCGTGAAGGCTGGCTTGGGGGTGAAACTCTTAGGCGAGATGAACTCGTTGGTGATTTCCAACTGGGTCGTCTTGTCTAGTTGGGGCGCCTCAGTGAGCATCTTACGACAGAAGTTGTTTATCTTGGCAGTTTCCTTGTCTTTACAGCCCAACACCTGATTGATCTGTTTCCTCGTTTCACCGGCAGCCCCGTTGTTGATCTGTCCGAGGGCGAAGGTCATGCCCAAGGGCGACAGAAGGATGCTCTTGGGATCCAGTAACGAGATTGTGCGGATCAGATTGAAACCAAGGTCGTTGACAGATGTCACCAAAGCCTGTTCCTCATCCGTCAGACTGATCAGGCCACGGGGGTTGTTCCTGTTCGATATCACGGGGTCACCTTCCAGTTCCAAATCTTCCGCTTTCACCATTCC
>JAFXVS010000010.1 GCA_017534815.1 Bacteroidaceae bacterium
CGCGGTAAGATATTCAATGTGGAGCGCGTGAAATGGCATCAGGCCTTCGAGCATGAGGAGGTGAACAACATCTTCCAGGCACTGGGCGTGAAGTTCGGTCTGAATCCTGAGGATCAGAAGGAGGCTAATTACGACAAGCTGCGCTACTACAAGACCATCATCATGACCGATGCCGATGTCGATGGTTCTCACATCGACACCCTGCTGATGACGCTCTTCTTCCGTTTCCTGCCCCAGCTCATTCGCGACGGACGCCTCTACATCGCCACTCCTCCACTCTACAAGTGTACGAAGGGAAAGGTGAGCGAGTACTGCTACGACGAGGCCGCCCTGCAGCGTTTCATCGACACGTATGGTGAGGGCTCGGAGGACAAGATTAAGGTGCAGCGCTACAAAGGTCTTGGTGAGATGAACCCCGAGCAGCTCTGGGAGACCACCATGAATCCGGAGACACGTCTGCTGAAGCAGGTGACCATCGACGATGCTGCTGAGGCTGACTACACCTTCTCCATGCTGATGGGCGAGGACGTGGGGCCACGTCGCGAGTTCATCGAGAAGAACGCGACTTACGCAAACATTGACGCGTAATATTTGCAGAATGTTCTCACGCTCAGCAATGTTCAAGTGAACTTGACATAGCATTCGCTTAATCGAATATTTCATTCAATTCTTACATATATTCTCGTGCCGACCACCAGAAGTGATTCTAATCGTCGGCACCTTTTTTTGCTCATTCGGATGGGGCAAAAAAATAATGCGCATTATTCGCTCGGATAATGCGCATTATGAGATATATTCCCCTGCGGTATCAACTGAACAGGATGGTGGTTCCTGGTTCCACGGGGTTGGTCTTGCTGGTGTTGATGTCAGTGAGCTGGCGCAGAGTTTCCTTGGTGCGCTTAAAGGTGGGCGAAGTCTCCACCATGCTGATGACATCCTCGTTGTCAAGATCCTCCTCGCGGAAGATGTAGCTGTAAACGGGACGGCGGATGGTCGTGTGACCCGTGTCGGGACCATAGATGGTCTCACGGCGATGAGCGCGCTCGGCCTCCAGCTCTGCCTTCTCAGCGTCACGAGCCTGCTGCTCCTTGTCGCGTGCAAGGAGTCGGCTGCCCAGCTCGTCTGAGTCGATGTCTTCCACGCCAAAGCCGGTGGCGAGGATGGTGATCTTCACCTGATCGGTCAGCGACGGGTCAATGGAGAGTCCCCACTTGGTCTCCACATCGTCGCGCTTGATCTTGGCCATGAACTCGTGTACTTCGTTCATCTCATCCATCATCAGGGCGTTGTTGCCCTCGCTCGATTCGTCTGGCACAGAGATGCGCAGCAATATCTTGTTGGCGCGATAGATGTCATTGTTGTTGAGCAACGGCGAGTTGAGCGCATCGCTGATGCCCTTCGTCACACGTCCTTCGCCCGTACCATAGCCGGTGCTCATGATGGCCACGCCGCCATCCTTGAGGACGGTGCTGACATCGTTGAAGTCGAGGTTGATGATGCCGTGCATGGTGATGATTTCAGCGATAGAACGAGCCGCATTGCAGAGCGTGTCGTCAGCCTTGGCAAATGCCTTGATGACCGTGAAGTCCTGATAGATTTCACGCAGACGCTCATTGTTGATGACCAGCAGCGCATCCACGTTCTTGCTCATTTCCTCCACACCGTCCAGCGCCTGGTCAATCTTCTTGTTGCCCTCCCAACGGAACGGAATCGTGACGATGCCGACCGTCAGGATGCCCATTTCCTTCGCCGTCTTGGCAATGAGCGGAGCGGCACCCGTACCGGTTCCACCACCCATACCAGCCGTGATGAACGCCATCTTGGTGCCATCAGAAAGCATGCTCTTGATCTGTTCGAGAGACTCCTCTGTGGCCTGACGAGCCTTGTCGGGACGGTTGCCCGCACCCAGACCTTCGCTGCCCAGCTGAATCTTCTCCGGCACAGGAGAGTCCTGCAACGCCTTATTATCCGTGTTACATACGACAAAGGTCACATCATGGATGCCTTCATTGTACATGTGGTTGACCGCATTGCTGCCGCCACCACCTACACCTATCACCTTGATGATGCTGGTGGGTCCTTTCTCAAAGTTAAACACACCGAAATTCTCTTCTTCTGCCATATTGTCGCTTTTTTCTTAGTTATTCATTATTATTCCTCATCGTCTTGCGTCTTCATCTGCTTGACTATCCCTCATCATCGCTCACCAGATCAGTGAGTGTCTTCTTGAGACGCCCCCAAGCACTGTTCGCTTTAGTGGCGCTGTTCACATGATCCGTCAGCTTGTCCACTGCATCCTTGAGCATCTCAGCCAGCTCAGCGCCCTCCTTCAGACGCTGCTTGAACTTGTCCTTGCCCTCCAGTGCCTTGACCGCCTTCTCGTACTTATCGCCGATGGTGGCGTCGAGAATCGTCAGCGAAAGCTCCTTGGCCTTCTGGCGCACTTTCTTGTCGCTGCCATACTTCTTCAGCTCATCATCCTGCTTCTTCACCTTATCGATGGCCTGACGGATATCTTCCTTGATGTAGTCGAAGTTCGCTGCGTCCTGTGCCTCAGCCATAGCCAGCGCCTCAGCTTCCCGCTGACGGAGCTGACGCTCTTCCTCCTGCTGCTGCTTGTCGAACATGTCAGGAACACGTCCGATGTCTTCGCCTCCGCAAGGAACATTGCCACCGAAGAGCATGGAAACAATCGTCGTAGAGGTCGCGCTCTCCAGAGAAAGACCCGAGGCGTTCGAGGTCTTGACCACCATCTGGTTGACCTTGTTCGCCACACGAACCTTCTCAATCTTCGTGCTCTTCACGAAAGCCTTGACGATATTCTTCATGTTGCTGCCGCCGCCCGTGATGACCAAACCAGCCAACAGCTTGTCGCTGTAGTCGGAGTTCACCAACTGGTTGCTGACGTTCGCCAAAATCTCGCTGATACGAGCCTCTATCACATTCTTAATGGTAGCCACCTCAACTTGACGGCCATCCGAGGTCGTATAGTACAAAGGCTCAGACTCCTCAGAGGCCTCAAACTCCTGACAAGCATCGCCGTACTTCAACTTGAGGTCTTCCGTCTCAGCCTCATCGATAGGCAACGTACACAAGTCCTTGTTGATATTGTTGCTTCCCAGCGGAATCGTCACCAGATAACGTACAATATTATTCTTATAGACCAACAATGTCGTTGTGTCTGCACCCAAGTCAACCAGCGCACAGCCGGAACGCTTCTCCGCATCCGTCAGCACTCCATTAGCCAGCTGCAACGGAGCTATCAACCCTTCCACAATCTCAACACCCGCATTAGCAAACACCGTCTCGATGTTGGTACGAAGACTGTTCTTCGCGATGACATCCAGGAACTCGCCCTCGATGTTGGTGCCCATCACGCCTACAGGGTCAGCGATCACGCTCGAATCCACCACATACTCTTGTGGGAAGTTCTCCAACATCTCGTAATCGTTGAACGGAATCTCGCAACTCTCCTGACGAATGGCATCAATCAAATCGTTGGTGATGTAGCTTTGCGTCAACAGATTGCGCTTAATGACGCACTTGTAAGAGCGCATCGACTGACCGCCCAAGCCCACATAAGCACGGGTGATCTTCGTCTTGAGCACAGCCTCCAACTTCGATATAATGGCATTGATACTCTGATAGGTTTTCTCAATGTTATAGACGACGCCACGCTTCACACATCCCGCAGTCTTCTCTTCAGCGTAGGCGAGAATCTGCATCGTCCCATCCTTTTTCTTGCCTGCGATACCCACAATCTTGGATGAACCAAGCTCTATCGCAACGATGAAATCTTTATCAGAATTTGTCATAATCTATGATGATTTACATTTAACTTCTTAACCCTAAACTCTATACTCTCAACTCTAAGCCCTTCCTCACCTCTTCGTGCAGATGATTTGGTTGCTGTACTCCAAATTCACCCTCGCATACTTTCTCCAGCCCACCGTTCCGACTGCCTTCTCATAGAATATCTTGAGTTTGCCCAGTTTCTTCTGGTAATCCTCCAACGCACCCAAATAGATAATCTGGTCGCCCACTCTCGGCACCAGTTCCACCACGTGCTTTCCCTTCCTGTCCTTCATCACATAAATCTGCTCTATCTGGTTGTTCCAAAAAGCATCCGTCTGCAAGAACTGGCCAAACTCAGCCAACGACTTGCTGGCATACTTCTCATCAATATTGCCTGAAGCCACCACCAAGTTCGTGGCCGCGTTGTGATTGGGGATGATATTACCCTGCGCATCGACGAAATAGCCGTCCTTTCCATCAGGTATCACGAAGATGACGGGAACACGCTGCTTGACCATCACACACAGTTTGCCATTGGCAGACTTGTAGCACTCCACCTGCGAAATGAACTCGTTCTTCCGGATAATCTCTTCAATCTTCTCCGTATCCACATCCTTCATCAACATACCCTTCGGATACATGTTCGCATTCTTCAGCATCTGCTCGATGTCCTTCTCATCCACAAACAGAGATGCGTCATCGCCCTTCTTCACAATCAGCTCCACAGCCGCACATCTTTCATCTCCGTCCGGCTGTGACAAGAACAACATCGCATAAGCCACGTATGCCACCAACACCAACGAGAGCAATGACAGCACTGTAAACTTAACCGCTTTGGACATCTTCATGACTGTTCTGTTTTTAGGATTCAACTTTTACTTTAACGCTTATTCTTTTGAAAGGATCTCCGTGATTTGAGGAACGAAGTTCTCAATATCTCCGGCTCCCAATGACATCAGCACATCAAAATTCTTCTGCTTGGCCACCTCGAGAATGTCCTCCTTATGAATGAGGTGTTTCTCAATGCCCGGACGCAAATTGTCGTAGATGAGCTTGCTCGTCACACCCTCAATCGGCAATTCACGTGCTGGATAGATGTCGCAGAGATACACACAATCGAGCAGAGACAAAGCCGCAGCAAATTCCTTGTAGAAGTCGCGGGTACGGGTATAGAGATGCGGCTGGAAAATGGCAGCAATCTTCTTGTCCTGATACAACTCACGAACCGACTTGACACTTTGCTCTATCTCGTTCGGATGGTGAGCATAGTCGCTGAGGAACACCATCTTGTCGTTCTTCACCTTGAAGTCGAAACGACGGTCAACCCCTCTGAAACTCTTCATGCCTTCACGCAATTCTTCATCCGTCACACCGTTCAATATCGCCAATGCCATAGCGGCAATGCCATTTTCGATGTTGATGCTGACTGGCACACCCAGCTGAATGTCCTTCACCACCCCATTGGGATGTACGAAGTCAAACACGATTTCACCTCCTCCGATACGAATGTTCTCTGCATGAAAATCACCCTCTTCACGAGCATATTCATAGACCTTCACACCCTCTTGAACATCGGCTTTCATCTCCAATCCCTTATGGATAATCAATGCGCCACCTGGTTGAATGAGCGTCGTGTAATGACGGAAACTATCCAAATAAGCCTCTTTCGTACCGTAGATGTCCAGATGGTCGGGGTCAGTGGCCGTGATGACGGTCATGTAGGGACGCAACCAATGGAAGGAACGGTCGAACTCATCAGCCTCAATCACCACATAATCGCTATTAGAGAGAATGTAGTTCGTTCCGTAGTTCTTCGAGATGCCACCCAAGAAGGCGTTGCAATCCACATGACTCTGATGCAGGAGATGCGCAGCCATCGTCGAGGTGGTTGTCTTACCGTGTGTACCCGCCACACAAAGTCCCTTGTGCGACTGCGTCAGGAAGCCCAGCACCTGTGCGCGTTTCTGAACTTCAAACCCATTCTCACGAAAATAAACCATTTCCAGATGTTCAGCAGGAATGGCTGGCGTATAGACCACCAACGTGTTCTCCTTCTGCTTGAAACAAGCATCGATGGTGTCCACATTCTCTTCGTAATGAATTCGGGCACCTTCCTCAATCAACTTTTCCGTCAACTCACTTGGGGTCTTGTCATAGCCTCCCACGTTATATCCCTTCGTCAGGAAATAACGAACCAGAGCGCTCATGCCAATACCGCCAGCACCTACAAAATACACGGATTTGATCTCTTTCATCTGCATCACTTTTGTCTGTTTTTATATTCTACTGCTAACTTATACACCTCTTCGGCTATCACATCAGCTGAGTTGTGCAAAGCAAGCATCTTCACATTCTCACTCAACGAACTTAATTTGAGGTCATCAACCACCGTCTTGAGCGCGATACCGATCAACTGCTCCTTCGCATCCTTATCTCTCACCAGAATGGCTGCCCCTCTGTTCGACAGCGCCTGCGCATTCTTGGTCTGATGGTCTTCTGCCACATTGGGCGAAGGCACCAAGATGCAAGGCTTTCCCAGCAAGCACAGTTCTGAGATGGAACTTGCTCCTGCACGGCTCACCACAATATCGGCTGCGGCATACGCATTGTCCATGCTGCTGATGAAGTCCATCACCTTCAAATTCTCCACCGGCTCGACTTTCGCAAGTTCATCCGCAATATGCTGGCTGTAGTACTTTCCTGTCTGCCAAATGAACTGCACGTCACTCTTTCGGATATCCTCCAAGTGGGCAAGCACACTCTCGTTCACGGTTCTGGCACCCAGACTTCCACCCACAATCAGCACAGTCTTCTTGTCAGGAGCCAAACCAAAACTCTCTCGTGCCTCTTCCTTTGAGGTTCGGTTTTCCAAGAGGTTCTGACGAACGGGATTACCCGTCATGATGATCTTTTCAGCAGGAAAGAAACGGGACATGCCGCTATAAGCCACACAAACCTTCTTTGCCTTCTTCGCCAACGACTTGTTGGTCACACCTGCGTATGAGTTCTGTTCCTGAATCAAACAAGGGATGCCCATCGCATAGGCCGCATTCAACGTGGGAGCAGAAGCATAGCCACCCACACCGACTGCCACTTGAGGCTGGAAATCGCGAATAATCTGCTTCACCATCTTCTTGCTCTTCATGAAATCCATCATCACACCAATGTTCTTTGGACTCCATAACGGACGAACAAGTCCCCTGACGGGCAATCCTTCAATCTTGTATCCAGCGGCAGGCACACGCTGCATCTCCATACGTCCCAGCGCTCCCACAAACAGGATTTCAGCTTCTGGATGCTGCTTCTTAATGGCATTGGCTATAGACACAGCTGGAAAGATGTGGCCACCTGTTCCACCGCCACTGATAATCACTCGCAAAGGTTTGTTCTGTTCCATTTTCAACTTCTCACTTTCAAGATGGTATTTTATATTGGGCAAAGATACAAATAATCAACGAATTATCAACAAGAAATGTCAACAAAATATTCAATCATCCCACAAATTTTCTTCCTCAAATGTCCATTTGACTTTAGGACATCGCTCCGTCGGTGTAATACTCGCTGGTTTCTCCATCAACGGCCGCTTCCACCAACGGTGCTTTCATCTCTTTCTTTTCGGCATAACGGCTCACACTGAGGATGACACCGATGTAGAAACTGGTGATGAGAATCGAGGTTCCTCCCTTACTGATCAGAGGTAATGTTTGACCCGTCACAGGTGCTAATCCCACCGCCACACTCATATTGACAAAGGCCTGCAAAACCATCATGATGCCAAAGCCCAGCACCAGATAGGCAGGGAAGAAGCTCGTACACTTTTGGGCGATTCTCCCCACACGTATCAACAGCGCCAAATAAAGGAAGGCGACGAAGAGCGCACCAGGAATGCCCAGTTCCTCAATGATGATGGCATAGATGAAGTCGGACTCCGCATGTTGCAGGAAGTCGCGCTGAATGGAGTTACCTGGTCCCAAACCAATCACGTCCGAGTTGGCAATCGCTATCGACGCATAAGTCGTTTGGGAGTTTTCGTCATCCAGATATTTCTGTTTGTCCGTCTTCTGCACCGCCTTCTCGTCTGTCTTCTCACCGATATGAAGCTTTCGCTCCAGACGGTGCTTCACCGTCACGACACGCTTACATCCAGGTATTTCCTGCCAAGTGGATTCAGGCACCGCAATCACCGTCATCGCGAAGATGATACCTATACCCAATATGACAGCCAAGCCCTTGAACATCAAATCTGTCGGAACCTGTCCAATAAACATCATCACAATGACCACCAAGAAAAGCATCAATGCCGTTGACACGTTGTCGATGAAGATCAAGCCACAAATCAGCAGGGCGGCTCCACCCACAATGGCAAAGGCCAAGTAGCGTTTTCCCTTGATGGCACCTACAATCTTGCGTTTCTTACCCTTCACATACTCTTCCTTTTCGGTCTGCGTTTTCGCCAACACCACCGCTGCCGTCATCAGCAGGGCAGCTTTTGCCACCTCTGAGGGCTGAAAGCGTACACCAAAGAACTCCACCCAACGATTGGTTTCATTCACAGTGCTACCTCCACCAAACACAGCGGCATACATGAGCAAGAGAACTGCCACAGGCAGCAAGATGAATGGGAGAAGCATGAACCACTTACAAGGGATGCGATGCACAAACAATATGATCACAAAGCCCATCAGCAGGAATCCCGCCTGACTCACCATCGGCGCCCAGTGATGTCCACCTTCGAACGTCAGACGGCTCGACGCACTATACACTTCCACCAGCGAAATCATGCACAGGAAGAAGTATATCATCCACACTCCCTTGTCGCCCTTAAAGAGGCTACCTCCAAATAAGGCATTCACAAACTTTCCCATATATCACTCTTATTCTACAAATTCTTCACACACTCCTTGAACTGCTCACCTCTGTCCTCCATGTTCTTGAAGAGGTCGAAGCTTGCACAGCAGGGACTCAACAGCACCGTACTGCCAGGCTTCGCCATCTTGAAGCACTCATCCACACAGTCCTTCATGCTCTTTACATCGGCAATCGGAATGCCGAAACCGTCGAAAGCAGCATGCAATTTCGTATTATCCACACCCAAGAAGACGAGGCCGATGCACTTCTCCTTCACCAAGTCAAAAATCTCTGAATAGTCGTTGCCCTTGTCCTTGCCGCCAAGAATGAGGACAACAGGTGTACGCATGCTGTCCAACGCATACCAGCAAGCATTCACATTGGTGGCTTTCGAATCATTGATGAACTCCACACCACGCACTCTGCCTGCCTTTTCCAGACGATGCTCCACTCCCTCAAACGTCTTCAGTCCCTCACGAATCTGCTCATTGCTCACACCTGCCAAATCTGCTGTGATACCTGCAGCAAGGGAGTTGTAAAGGTTGTGCTTGCCACGCAGCGCCAGTTCTTCCTGTTCCATATTGAAAGGTGTAGGGCCTTCAATCACATATTCATCCGCATCCACATAACCAATCACGCTGTCGCTCTTGAACTCGCTGAACGGACAAAGCTTTGCCTTGATATTGTATTTCTTCAGTTCAGCAGACACAATGGGGTCATCGTTCCAGAAGACGAAAGCATCCTCTGACGTCTGGTTCTGGATGATGCGCATCTTCGAATCGACATAATTCTGCATCTTGAAGTCGTAGCGGTCGAGGTGATCGGGCGTAATGTTCATCAACACAGCGATGTCGGCCTTGAAGTCGTACATGTTGTCCAGCTGGAAACTGCTCAACTCAATCACATAGTAATCATGCTGTTCCTCAGCCACTTGCAATGCGAGACTCCTACCGATATTGCCTGCCAAACCCACGTTGTAACCCGCATTCTTCAAGATGTGATAGATGAGCGAGGTCGTGGTGGTCTTACCGTTACTACCCGTGATGCAAATCATCTTCGCATGAGTATATCGGCCAGCAAACTCAATCTCAGAGATAATGGGAATGTTCTTCTCCTTGATCTTCAGGATCATCGGCGCATTCTCAGGGATGCCCGGGCTCTTGATGACCTCATCGGCATTGAGAATCAGCTCTTCCGTGTGATGTCCTTCCTCCCACACAATCTCGTGGCTGTTGAGCAGTTCCTTATACTTATCCTTGATGTTCGACATATCGCTCACGAACACATCGAAACCCTTTACCTTAGCCAATACTGCAGCTCCAGCACCGCTTTCTGCCGCTCCTAATACTACGATTCTTTTCATCTTATCTTCAAAGTTATAATTGTAATGGCTGCCAACAGAATGGTGACAATCCAGAATCTTGTTGTAATCATTGACTCAAACAGCAATCCATGCGGACGTTTGATGAGATATTTCACGCCATCTTCCATTCTGTGACGATAGTGATCATGGAAAGGCGCACGTTTGAACACTCTCCACTTCTCACCTCTCGCATTGCCCTTCTTGGCGTATGACAGCTGAATCATGACAGACAAGCTCTCCATCAGGAAGATGCCACACAGAATGGGCAACAGCATTTCCTTGTGGATGATAACGGCTGTGACACCAATCACACCACCAATGGCAAGACTACCCGTGTCACCCATGAATACCTTGGCAGGATATGCATTGTACCACAGGAAACCCACCAATGCACCCACAAAGGCGCAAAGGAACACCAGCACTTCTTCCGTTCCTGGGATATACATCACATTCAAATAGCTGGCGAACTGGACATGACCACTCACGTATGCCAAAATTCCTAATGTCACGCCGATGATGGCAGAGTTGCCTGCACACATACCGTCCATACCGTCATTCAGGTTCGCGCCGTTGCTGACAGCAGCAATCACGAAGGTAGTGACCAGCACAAACAGAATCCATCCGCAGGCACGCTTCGTCTTACCGTCCTGAATGAAAGCAAACACCTCGTAGTAGTCGATGTTGTTGCTCTTCACGAAGGGTAACGTCGTGACCGTACTCTTTCTGGATTCACTCATGTGATACACCTCCACCTTATCGCCAATCTCACGTTCCACATTCTCACGCACAACGGCTTCTGGACTCAACCACAAGGTCAGACCGACCGCTATACCAAACACAAACTGCGCCAGCAACTTCAGCTTCGGAGGCATACCGTCTTTGTTGCCGCCCAATTTTATCTTATCGTCAATAAAGCCAATAATGCCGAAGAATGCGATAGTGGCAATCAGCAGCACCATATATACATTGGTCAATTTGCCAAAAAACAAAGCGGGTACCAACACGGCTGCCAATATCACCACACCACCCATCGAGGGAACACCTTTCTTCTGCACACCGTATGGGTCGATGGAAGCATCACGTGCCTCTTCTATATGCTTCTTCTTGCGCATATATTTGATGAAATACTCACCTGCTACCATCGAGATGATCAACGAAAGGATCAAGGATGACAAACCTCTGAAAGACACGTAACAGAACATTCCCGCTCCAGGAATGTCAAGTCCATCCAAATATTTGAATAAATCGTACAACATATCTCTTAACTCTATTCTCTAAACTCTAAACTTTACCCTAAAAGCACGCTCTCACCTCTTCTTTATCATCGAAATGATGCTTCACGCCCTTCACATCCTGATAATCTTCATGTCCCTTGCCTGCAATCAGGATCACATCACCACTCTTCGCCATCATACAAGCGGTCTTGATGGCTTGCCGACGATCCACAATCGCGATCACCTTCTTCATCTGCTCCTCATCCAGACCAGCCAACATATCATTGATGATGTCCTGAGGTTCCTCAAAACGGGGGTTGTCGCTGGTGATGATGACGCGGTCGCTCTGCTTCACCGCCTCACGAGCCATCAAAGGACGCTTGCCCTTATCACGATTGCCACCTGCACCACAAACGGTAATCACTTCTCCCTTTCCGTCCAACACTCCATGAATGGCATTCAGCACATTCTCCAAAGCATCTGGCGTATGGGCATAATCGACGATAGCGGTGTAACCCGAGGGAGAACGCAAGGCTTCGAAACGGCCATTGACAGGTTTCATCGCACTCAACGCTACCAGCACTTCTTGCTCGTCCTTGCCCAACATGATGGCTGCACCATACACCGCCAAGAGGTTGCTCACATTGAACTTCCCGATGAACTGCACACCCACTTCCTTTCCATTGATGTTGAGATACATACCCTCAAAATGGCACTCGATAATCTTCGCCTTGAAGTCTGCAGGACTCTGCACGGAATAGGTCTTCACTTCCGCCTTCGTGTTCTGCACCATCACCATTCCGTTCTTGTCATCTGCGTTCGTGATGGCAAAGGCCTCCTTGGGCAGACGATCGAAGAAGAGTTTCTTGGCCTTGATATAGTTCTCGAACGTCTTGTGGAAGTCGAGATGGTCACGTGTGATGTTGGTGAACAATCCGCCTGCGAACGTCAAACCGCCAATACGGTTCTGCACGACGCTGTGGCTGCTCACTTCCATAAAAACATATTCGCAACCAGCCTCCACCATCTTCGCCAAGAGAGCGTTCAGCGTAATAGGATCTGGCGTTGTATGGTCTGTGGGAATCGCTTCACCATCAATATAGTTGCACACCGTCGAAAGCAATCCCGCCTTATGTCCCATGTGCCGGAACATCTCGTACAACACAGTAGCAATGGTGGTCTTACCATTCGTGCCCGTCACACCCACCAGTTTCAACTTGCTCGTCGGGTCGCCATAGAAGGTCGTTGCCACCTGCCCCACTACCTGTTCCGTGTTCTCCACCTTGACATAAGTGACATTCTCAGCTATCTTCTCTGGAATCATCTCGCAAAGAATGGCGACAGCTCCTTTCTCCAAAGCCTTGTCGATGTAATTATGACCATCGGCCACAGTTCCTCTCACGGCGATGAAAAGATGTCCATCGGCCACCTGACGAGAGTCAATCTGCACGCCACAAATATCACGCTCCAAATCACCCTTGACTTCAAGGACGGTGAGCTTGCTTACGAGATTCTTCAGTTTCATATATTATCGATTAATTCAATTCCAACGTAATGGTTTGTCCCTTCACCACCTTGCTGCCACTCGACACACTCTGTCCAACCACCTTGCCTCTACCTTTCATCCGCACCTTCATTCCCCGATTACTCAAGGCATAAACAGCATCTTTCGCACCCATACCCAACACATTCGGCACGATGTCTGTGCTCACCTTCACGGGCTGGAACTCTACACACGTAGCGCCTGCCGATGCCGCTCCCCACTCATATCCGTTGCCACCTTCGGCCTTCAGACCCAACTGGTCCAACACATATCGGGCTGCCACCACATTGCCGTTCTTCACATCTGGCACATGCACCGCTGTGGAATCTTTGGCAAGATTGATGTCTGTCGTCACATTCTTGGAATAGATACGTTGTGCAATCTTCGAGAACACGGGACCTGCCTGACCACCACCGCTGGCCACGTAATAAGCGTGACGGATGGCTACGATACAGGTATATTTGGGGTCTTCCGAAGGATAATAGCCGCAGAAACTCACCAAATGCTCATTGTGTCCAGCCTTATAACCGCCACCTGTGGCCACCTGGGCAGTACCCGTCTTTCCGCTCACATGGAAATAAGGATTGCCGGCTCGCTTTCCAAGACCCTCCTTGTCATTCACCACACGATAAAGGATACGCTGGATATCTTCCAACGCCTCTTGTCTGCAAATATGGGGGCGAATCACCTCTACAGGGAACTCCTCCACCATCTCTCCATTCTTCGAGATGCCCTTCACGAAACGTGGTCGCACCAGTTTTCCGTTGTTGGCAATGGCGTTGTAGAAGCTTACAGTACTGATGGGAGGAATCTGTGTTTCATATCCAATGGACATCCAAGCCAACGCGGTGGCCGACCAGTTGTCAGACATTCTGTAACCACCTGTATGATCCTTATGAGGTGTACGGATGTTGGGATTGGCTGCACCATCGAAAGGCAATCCAAGCGGTGTGCCGATGCCTACGCGACGCAAGCCCTCCACAAACTTCTCTGGCTGGTTGTGATAGTGTTTGTCAATCAGCTTACTCACACCGACGTTACTGGAATACATCAGCACGTGTGGTACATCAATCGTTCCATAGCCGCCTCTGTGCCAGTTGTGGTCTTTCATCGACGCGCCATACATATTGCAGATACCGCCACCCGTCTCCACAAAGTCTGTGGTCTTGATGTAACCATCATCCAACGCCACCAGAATCGAAGCCGTCTTGAACGTGGAACCAGGCTCCATCAAAGCAGCCAACGCATAGTTTCTTGCCTCATAATATTCGCCGTCATCGTAGCGCATCAGGTTCACAATCGCCTTCACATCGCCAGTCTTCACCTCCATCAGCACCACCACACCCATCGAGGCATCCAACTCGTGCAGTTTCTCACGAAGCGCACTCTCACAGATGTCCTGCATACTCACGTCAATGGTGCTCACGAGGTCGTAACCATCCACAGGCTCCTTATCCACGATGGACAGGTATTTCGACAACACCTTCTTGTTGTGCTTCTGACCAGGCTCGCCTCTCAACAAGGAGTCGTAAGCCAACTCCAGACCGGAACGTGCAGAGTCTTTCGCACCATACATCTCGCCCAACGTGCGTCGAGCCAACGAACCAAAGGGCTTGTTGCGGTTGTTACGTGGTTCAATGGTCAGACCGCTGGCATAACGGTTTTTGAGATTGAAAACCGGCAAACGCATCAGGTCATTATACTGGATGAAGTTCAGCACCACACGGGGTGAAACATCCCAATAGCGCTTATGTTCCTTCAGACCCTTCGTCAAATGCTCATAATGTTCCTCATAGGTGTAATTGGGACAAATCTCAGCCAACCCGCGACAGATCGTGTCCATATTCGCTTCCCACATGGAGTCCTTTTCGGCCACCTGAACAGGGTTGAACACCTTGATTTTAGAGCCGTTGGGAGCGATAGAGTCAGCCAGACGGTCAATACCTGACAAGAAGTCGATATACACCTTGTAGTCAGGAAGGCTGCTCGCCATCAATTGTCCATCGGCGCTCAGGATGTTTCCACGCGCAGCTGGCAACTGTTCAATCTTGCCCACACTCACTTCGCCCATTTCCTTCCACTTCCTGTTCTCAACGGTCGCAGTCAGGACTGCCTGCGTGATGATGGCAATCATCACCAGTGCTGCTATGACCACGATACCCGTGATGCGTGTGTTGATATATTTCTTGTCAAACTTCATTGTTCTGCTGCTTTTTGAGTGTTCACACTGTCTTTCACTTCCTCTTCCGTTTTGGCTTTCACCTC
>JAFXVS010000080.1 GCA_017534815.1 Bacteroidaceae bacterium
ATGGGGAACAGGCGGTATGGGCAACCTGCTGGAGGTAGCGAAGAACAATGGCTACTACTATTCTCAGCAGATGGTGGACAGTTATGGACCATCCACCACCCTCCTGTACTTAGGCATCATCCTCGCCTCGCTCACCTTGCTGAAGACAGCCACCTACTTTGGCGGTTCAGCCTTCTTGATGCCGCTTCGTACTGGTATCGTACGTGACATCCGTTCCGACATTTACAAGAAGATTCTTTCCTTGCCACTATCTTTCTTCTCAGAGGAACGGAAAGGTGACATCCTGGCACGTGTCAGCACCGACGTGAATGAGATAGATGGCAGTATCACTTCCTCGCTTGATATGCTCATCAAGAACCCCATCTTCATCTTGGTGTATGTCGGCACGATGTTCGCTATGAGCTGGCAACTCACCCTGTTCACGCTCTTGGTGGTGCCCGTGCTGGCTGGAGGTATCGGACAAATCGGTAAGAAACTCAAGGAGAATTCACTCTACGCTCAGTCAAAATGGAGCGACGGCATCAGTCAGATAGAAGAAACCCTGGGCGGTCTCCGAATCATCAAAGCATTTATCGCTGAAAAGAAGATGGACGAACGCTTCACGAAGGTCAACAACGAATTTCGTGATGCCTCTATGCGAGTGGCCATCCGTCAGTCGGCAGCCCATCCTGTCAGCGAGTTCTTGGGCACTTGTATGATTGTGATTGTCCTGTGGTTTGGCGGTTACCTCATCTTCTCAGGCAACAGTCCCATCGACGCCAGCGGCTTCATCTACTATCTTGTGATTCTCTACACCACCCTGCAACCCATCAAAGACCTCTCCAAGGCAGGTTACAGCATCCAAAAGGGTCTGGCTTCGATGGAGCGCATCAACAAGATTCTCCATGCCGAGAACAACATCAAGGAAGTAGCAGAACCCAAGAAGATTGAGACCCTCAACGATGCCATCCAACTGGAACATGTGCATTTCTCCTATAATGAAGGTCATGAAATTCTGAACGACATCAGTATCACCATTCAGAAAGGTCAGACCATCGCGCTGGTGGGTCAGTCAGGCTCAGGCAAAAGCACGCTGGTGGATCTCATCCCCCGCTATCACGATGTCTCGGCTGGAGTCATCAAGATAGATGGGGAGGACGTGCGCAATCTCTCCCTTCATGCCCTTCGTGGTTTGATTGGCAATGTGAATCAGGAGGCCATCCTGTTCAACGATACCGTCTTCAACAACATCGCCTTTGGTGTGGATGATGCCACACAGGAACAAGTGGAGGCAGCGGCTCGAATTGCCAATGCCCACGACTTCATCATGGAGATGGAAAAGGGTTATCAGACCAATGTGGGCGACCGAGGAGGCAGACTGTCAGGAGGTCAGCGGCAACGTATCTCCATCGCTCGTGCCATCCTGAAGAATCCCCCCATCCTTATCCTCGACGAAGCCACTTCTGCCCTCGATACAGAGAGCGAACGACTGGTGCAGGATGCTCTGGAGAAACTGATGAAGTCGCGTACCACCATTGCCATTGCCCACAGGCTTTCCACCATCAAGAATGCAAGTGAAATCTATGTGCTCCACGAAGGAAAGATTGTGGAGCGAGGTACGCATGAGGAATTGATTGAACAGAATGGCTATTACAAGAAACTGAACGATATGCAAGCGTTGTAGTTTCCTACATCTTACATCTTTTGTATCTTGCCCCTCCAAGGGCTTTCACCAGCCCCTTCATCTCCAAGTCGAAAAGGATCATGCTGGCACGTGAATAGGGAATATTCGTTTCGATGGCCATCTGGTTGATGTGCTTGTCATCCACGTCCTTCAACGTGTTCAGGAGCGCCCGTTCCTCCTCCGTGAGGTCAGGGAAGAGTTCTTGTTGGACGGCTTCCGCTTTCTTCACATCAGCAGTTATCCAGCCCATCGCCTCAAGGAAATCTTTGGCATCCGTCAACAAGGTGGCCTGATGCTGTTTGATGAGGTGGTTACACCCAATGCTGTGTTCATCATACACACGTCCTGGGAAGGCAAACACATCACGATTGTAATCCATTGCCAACTCTGCCGTGATGAGCGATCCCCCTTTCTTGGCACTCTCGACCACAATACAGGCGTCACATAAGCCTGCCACAATGCGGTTTCGACGAACAAAATTCATCTTCTCAGGTTCTGTGTTGGTCGTGTATTCTGTCACCAATCCCCCACCTTGATGCACCATCTCTGCGGCTGTCTGTCGGTGCATCGATGGATAGATATTGTCCAATCCATGAGCCAACACCCCCACCGTAGCCATCCCATTCTCCAATGCTGCACGATGGGCGCAAATATCGATGCCATAGGCTAAGCCGCTCACAATGACCGTGTCAGGGAGCAACTGCTTCAGCTCTTTCACAAAGTTCCTGCAGATGTCCCGTCCGTATTCTGAACATTTCCGTGTTCCCACAATATTGATCATGTGGGGACTGTTCAGATTGGCTGAACCACAATAATAAAGAATTAAGGGGGCATCCTCACACTCTCTCAATCGTCCGGGATAGTCATCATCGTTCAGCGTAAAGACCTTCAGATGTTTCTTCTCCACAAACTCCATCTCCTGCTCAGCCTCCTTCAAGGCCACATCCACATCAGCAAAAGCCTCCACCAAACGAGGGCTTGCATGAGGAATCATCTTCACAATGTCCTTCCGATGAGCCAACACCTCACTGGCTGAACCCATCGCTTCCACCAGCGTTCTGGCATTCAGCAGACTCAGCCCCTTCAATTTGGTCACTGCGATGGTAGAGATGATCTCTTGTGTGTTCATACCTTCCCTAAACTCTGAACTCTTTACTCTAAATCTAAAACCTACTCTAAACTATTGAAGAAACGGAGCAAACTTCTCATTGAGTTCAGGGCTTTCTGCCAATACACCATTGACGATGCATACTGAATCCACCTGAGCACGGACACACAGCTTCATGTCGGGCAGACGGAAGATGTCTTGCATGAACGTATATTTCACACCATCCTTCTTCACCCATAATTTGGTCACATACTCATCCTTGCTCTTCAACGGCACCTTGAACTGCATCGTCAGTCGAGCCACCACAGCATCCGTTCCCCTTTCGTGCAATTCAGCAAAACTGATGTTGTGTGCCAACAGAAACTCATGTCGGCAATGCTCCAGATAATGCTGATAATTCGCGTTATTCACAATTCCTTGCAGGTCGCACTCATAGTCCCGCACCTTGTCTTTCAATTCAAAAATGTAATTTGCCATAGTCTTCAATATTTTTTGCAAAGGTACACAATTATTTCCATATATCACACAAAAGAGAGGAGATTGTTTAACCTTGAGGTGTTTGTGGGGCAACTCGAACAAAACATGTGTGTTTCTTTGTCACATTGTCACACGAAGCCGCAGGAAGCGGGAGGCTCTCCCGGTCGGAGCGGGAAGCCTTCGAGGTCGGAGCGGGAGGAAGGCAAGCCTTTTGCCGTCGGCTCTTTGATGAGTGGGGTTTATCTGACGAAGTCAAAAATAGGAAGTGGAAGAGGGATTTCTATATAAATAATGTAAGTTCATGCGGTTTTGTGGTTGGGGATTGGGAAAAAAGTCGTACCTTTGCAGTAAATTTTCAGACACACAACTTTATGATTTACTTTTTCAGAACACCAGCGCAGAGTGTGATTGCCACGCAGGTAAACCACGAGCTCTCCGCTGATGAAACCAATGAGCTTTGCTGGCTGTATGGCGAAGCTCGCCCAGAAAGCGAGAACAATTTGCAGGGTTTCTTTGTAGGCCCACGCCGTGAGATGATCACTCCTTGGAGTACTAACGCTGTGGAGATTACCCAGAACATGGCCATCGAGGGTGTACAGCGCATTGAGGAGTATTTCCCTGTTGATAGTGAGGAGGCTGAATATGACCCCATGCTTCAACGCATGTACAAGGGTTTGAATCAGGACATCTTCACGGTGAATATCCAGCCCGCTCCGATTCTCCACATCGAGAATCTGGAAGAGTACAATGAGCAGGAAGGTCTGGCACTCTCGCCTGAGGAAATCGAGTACCTGCATAAGGTAGAGGGTCAGTTGGGCAGAAAGCTGACGGACTCTGAGGTGTTTGGTTTCGCACAGATTAACTCTGAGCACTGCCGTCACAAGATTTTTGGTGGTACGTTCATCATCGACGGCAAGGAGAAGGAAAGCTCGCTTTTCCAGATGATCAAGAAGACAACGCAGGAGAATCCTAATAAGATTCTCTCAGCATACAAAGACAATGTGGCATTCAGCCAAGGTCCTATGGTGGAGCAGTTCGCTCCTGCCGACCACTCGACCAGCGACTACTTTGAGGTGAAGGACATTGAGTCTGTCATCTCGCTGAAGGCAGAGACACATAACTTCCCAACGACAGTGGAGCCATTCAATGGTGCTGCAACGGGTACGGGTGGTGAAATCCGTGACCGTATGGGTGGTGGTGTAGGAAGCTGGCCTATTGCTGGTACGGCTGTGTATATGACCAGCTACCCAAGAAATGGTGTCGCTCCAAGTCAGCCACATAGCTATCCGAAGTGGACGAAGTCGGACAAGGAAGGTGACATCCGTCCTTGGGAAGAGGTGTTGCCAATTCGCAAGTGGCTGTATCAGACGCCTGAGCAGATTTTGATCAAGGCATCGAATGGTGCAAGCGACTTTGGTAACAAGTTCGGTCAGCCGCTGATTTGTGGATCTGTGCTCACTTTTGAGCATGAGGAACAGCAGGGAGATGTGAAAGAAGAATACGGCTACGACAAGGTCATCATGTTGGCTGGTGGTGTAGGTTATGGCACCAAGCGCGACTGCTTGAAGGGTACGCCTGAGAAGGGTAACAAGATTGTCGTTGTAGGTGGTGATAATTACCGCATCGGTCTTGGTGGCGGTTCTGTGTCTTCTGTGGATACGGGTCGCTACTCATCAGGCATCGAGTTGAATGCTGTGCAGCGTGCGAACCCAGAGATGCAGAAACGTGCCAACAACTTGGTGAGAGCCTTGTGTGAGGAAGATGTGAATCCCGTTGTCAGCATCCACGATCATGGTTCAGCAGGTCATGTGAACTGTTTGTCTGAGTTGGTGGAAGAGTGTGGTGGTCTCATCGATATGACCAAGTTGCCAATTGGTGACCAGACCCTCTCAAGCAAGGAGATTATTGCCAACGAGAGTCAGGAGCGCATGGGATTGCTCATTGATGAGAAGCACATTGAGCATGTGCGTCAGATTGCTGAACGTGAAAGGGCTCCGCTGTATGTGGTGGGTGAAACGACTGGCGATGCCCACTTCGCTTTCGAGCAGGGTGATGGCGTTCGTCCGTTCGACTTGGATGTGGCACAGATGTTTGGCCACTCGCCAAAAACTGTGATGACGGATGAAACAGTAGTGCGCAAGTATGAGGATGCAACTTATTCTTACAATGAGATAGAGAATTACTTGGAGAATGTGCTCCAGTTGGAGGCTGTGGCTTGTAAGGACTGGTTGACCAACAAGGTGGACCGCTCCGTGACGGGTAAGATTGCCCGTCAGCAATGTCAGGGTGAGATTCAGTTACCACTCTCTGACTGTGGTGTCGTAGCGCTCGACTATCGTGGTGAGAAAGGTATTGCCACAGCGATTGGTCACGCTCCACAGGCAGGTTTGGCTGATCCGGCAGCAGGTTCTGTGCTGTCAGTGGCTGAGTCGTTGACCAACTTGGTTTGGGCTCCGATGGCTGATGGACTCGACTCTGTGAGCTTGTCTGCCAACTGGATGTGGCCTTGCCGTTCGCAGAAGGGTGAGGATGCACGTTTGTATGAAGGTGTGCAGGCGCTGAGCGACTTCTGCTGCGCTTTGCAGGTGAATGTGCCGACGGGTAAGGATTCGCTGTCGATGACACAGAAGTATCCTGATGGCAGCAAGATCATCTCTCCTGGAACTGTGATTGTGTCTTCAGGTGGTGAGGTGAGCGACGTGAAGAAGGTTGTGAGTCCAGTGTTGGTGAACGACAAGGAGACGACGCTCTATCATATTGACTTCTCGTTTGACACGCTGAAGTTAGGC
>JAFXVS010000011.1 GCA_017534815.1 Bacteroidaceae bacterium
GGTCTGCATATTGAGGATAGAACAATTCCAGATCTTCCAAACGATGCATCATCTGATCGAAATCATAATCAGATATCGTCGGTTGATTCAGCACATAATAATTATAATTGTGCTGCTCCAAATCCTTCCTGAGTTGCTCTATTTCGTCCTTGGGTGACATCATGTTTTTAGATGAGCGGCATGCCCGCAGCAGCACACTCCCGACGCATCTCTTCTGGCCAAATGGAAGCCTGAATTTCACCCACATGAGCCTTGTGGAGAAGCACCATGCAGAGACGGCTCTGACCAATGCCACCACCTACAGAGAGTGGTATTTCATCATTCATTAACTTCTTATGGAAGAATAGATTGAGGCGTTCCATCTTGTTTTCCAATTCAAGCTGACGAAGAAGGGCTTCTTTGTCCACACGGATACCCATGGAACTGAGTTCTATGCTGCGTCCAAGGACGGGATACCAAATAAGAATGTCGCCGTTGAGTCCCTTGAATCCTTCATCGTTGGGAGTGCTCCAGTCATCGTAGTCGGGGGCACGTCCGTCATGCTTTTCGCCATTGGAAAGTTTGCCTCCAATACCCATGATGAAGACGGCGCCAAATTTCTTACAGATGGCATCTTCACGCTCTTTAGGCGTCAAATCAGGATACATCTGTAAGAGCTCCTCTGAATGGATGAAGTGAATCTCTTCAGGAAGAAAAGGCTTGATTTGCGGATAAGATTCAAACACCAGATACTCAGTACGGAGGATAGCCGCATAGATGTCCTTGACAATCTTTTTCAGGAACGCCAAAGTGCGATCTTCAGGTCGGATGGTACGACACCAATCCCACTGATCCACATAAAGTGAATGTGTATTGTCAAGTTCCTCGTCACCACGAATAGCATTCATATCCGTATAAAGACCATAACCTGGCTGAATGCCATATTCTGCCAACATCACACGCTTCCACTTGGCCAAGGAATGCACCACTTCCGCCACCTGCTCGCCCATATCAGCGATGGGAAAAGAGACTGGACGCTCCACACCGTTCAGGTCATCGTTCAGTCCCAAACCACGCAACACGAAAAGAGGAGCCGTCACACGGCGCAGACGTAGTGCCGTTGACAGATTGGCCTGAAAAAAGTCTTTAATCTGTTTGATGCCCAATTCTGTCTGTGTAGGGTCGAGCAGTTGTTTATAACCATCGACCTTTATCAATCTGCTCATATAAAGTTTTGTTTTGAATCTATCATGATGCTTCAGGCATGCTTTCTGCCCAAATGCGATGCAAAGGTACGATTTATTTTAATAACAAAACAAATTTTGATGAAAATAATTGCAAAATGTAAGAAAAACGACCGATTTTTCTTACACTATTGCACAAAAACGGTACAATCATCGATTATTATGCTACATGGCAAAGCATTCCATTTAAGTGTCTCGAAACACTCCGTCGCCATTTTTTTTGATTGTTTCACATTATAAATAATAGAGGAGTGAAAAATAATTCGTAACTTTGCACCCGTTTTGATAGAGGATATTTGAATAAGAGAAAAAACAAACAAGGAAAGTGAAGATGGATTTCAATTTTGACGAGATAATTGACGAAGGGCCAGTTGAAGGCAAAATCAGTTTTATCACAAGCATCGACAACCCCATCAAGGGGAACATTGAACAGGAGGTGTCGCCTGAAAACCTCATTCCTGTTCTGCCGTTGCGTGGAGTGATGCTGTTCCCTGAAACGATGGTGCCCATTTCAATCAGCAGAGACTCGTCCATGAAGCTGTTGAAGGAAGCTCAGAAGAAGGACATGACGATAGCCGTGTTCACCCAAGTGGATGAGTCTGCAGACGAGCCCGATTATGACCAGATGTACCACACAGGCGTCATTGGCAAGGTGCAGAAAATCATCAAACTGCCCGATGGAAGCCGTACAGCCTTGCTGCAAGGCTACACCCGTGTGCGTCTGATTGAATTGGGATGGAACGGCAGTTACAACATTGGACGTGTGGATAACTTCCCTGAGACGGTGCCAGAACGAGGTGACCGTGAATACATGGCTGTGGTGGACGCATGTCGCGAAACAGCCATCAAACTGATGCGCACCAACGAGCAGACGATTGGTTCCGCATTTGCTTTGAACAATATTTCTGACCGCACACTCATCATCAACTTTATCTGCTGCAACCTGAACATCAGCAACAAGGAGCGCATTGTGCTCTTGGAGGAGAACAACCTGTTTGACCGTGCCTATCGTCTGTTAGGTATCTTACAGAGGGAGTACCAGTATGTCACGCTGAAAATGGACTTGCAGATGCGTACTCGTGAAGAGTTGGACAAGCAGCACAAAGAATACTTCCTACGTCAGGAAATGGAAACCATTCAGGAACAACTTGGAGAGAAGGGCGAAGATGAAATCCAGAAGATGCGCGAGGAGGGCAGAAAGAAGAAGTGGAATGAGGCCACCGCCAAAGTGTTCAACGATGCTTTGGACAAGATGAGCCACATGAGCAACCACTCCCCCGATTACCAGACGGAATACAGTTGGGCGCAGACGATGTTGGAATTGCCTTGGGGTGAAACCACGAAGGACAACCTCAACCTGACCAACGCCGAGAAGGTGCTGAACAAAGACCACTACGGCATGGAGAAGGTGAAGGAACGTATCATTGAGCACTTGGCCGTATTGAAGATGCGAGGCGACTTCAAGAGCCCCATCCTCTGTCTGTATGGCCCTCCAGGTGTGGGAAAGACATCGCTGGGTAAGAGCATCGCAAAGGCCATGAAACGTAAGTATGTGAGGATGTCATTAGGTGGACTGCATGACGAAGCAGAGATACGCGGCCATCGACGCACCTATGTGGGTGCTATGGCCGGGCAAATCATTAAGAACATTCGCAAGGCAGGCAGCAGTAACCCCGTGTTCATCCTCGATGAGATTGACAAGGTTACACAGCAGACGAACAACGGTGACCCTGCTTCAGCATTGTTAGAGGTGCTCGATCCAGAGCAGAACATTGCGTTCCACGACAACTACCTCGATACAGATTATGACCTTTCGAAGGTGATGTTTATCGCGACAGCCAACAACATCAGCACCATCCCAGCCCCACTGCTCGACCGCATGGAGCTGATTGAAGTGAGCGGTTATCTAACCGAAGAGAAGATTGAAATTGCCAAACGTCATCTCGTGCCCAAGGAATTGGACAACCTCGGCATGAAGGATACTGGCGTGAAAATATCAAAGCCTGCCATTGAAAAAATCATCGAGGACTACACACGTGAGTCTGGTGTGCGTGAACTGGACAAGAAAATCAACAAGGTGCTCCGCAAGGTGACTCTTAAGTACGCCAAGGAAGGCGTGCTGCCCAAGGGCGAGTTGAAGGTGGAGGACATCAAGGAATATCTTGGCACAGAACCTTTCAGCCGTGATAAGTATCAGGGCAACGACTACTATGGCGTGGTGACAGGTTTGGCATGGACCAGTGTGGGGGGCGAAATTCTTTTCATCGAGACATCCATTGACAAGGGCAAGGGCGGCAAACTCGGCTTGACAGGTAATCTGGGCGACGTGATGAAGGAATCGGCGACGATTGCCCTGCAGTATCTGAAAGAGCACTGCGACCTCATCGGTATTAAACCAGACTTCTTCGAGAAGCACAACATTCATATCCATGTGCCAGAGGGAGCCACTCCCAAGGACGGTCCATCGGCTGGTATCACCATCGCTACGTCTTTGGCAAGTGCCATCACAAAGCGAAAGGTGAGAAAGAACATCGCTATGACGGGTGAAATCACGTTGCGTGGTAAGGTGCTCCCTGTGGGTGGTATCAAGGAGAAAATTCTGGCAGCCAAGCGTGCTGGCATCACAGACATTCTTATCTGCCACGAGAACAAGAAGAACATCGAAGACATTCCTGCCAAGTATGTGAAGGGTGTGAATTTCCACTATGTGGAGAATGTGAAGGACGTACTGGATTTTGCATTGTTGTAAAGGATACAAGAGAAGATGACATTTACCCTCCAACATAACGACCCGAAGACCAACGCGCGTGCTGGCCTCATCCACACCGATCATGGAGACATTCAGACACCCATTTTTATGCCTGTGGGCACACAAGCCTCTGTGAAGGCTGTGCATCTGCATGAACTGAAAGATGACATCAAGGCACAAATCATCTTGGGTAACACCTATCACCTCTATCTGCGTCCAGGTTTGGAAGTACTGGAGGCGGCTGGAGGTCTGCACAAATTCAACGGCTTTGACCGCCCGATGCTGACCGACAGTGGAGGTTTTCAGGTATTCTCACTGGCTGGCATTCGCAAAATCAAAGAGGAAGGAGTGGAGTTTCGTAGCCACATCGATGGCAGCAAGCACTTCTTCACTCCAGAGAAAGTGATGGACATTGAACGCTCCATCGGTGCCGACATCATGATGGCATTCGATGAGTGTCCTCCTGGCACCAGCGACTACGAGTACTCCAAGAAATCGCTTGAGCTGACAGAACGTTGGCTCGATCGTTGCATTCAACGTTTGAATGAGACAGAACCCAAGTATGGTTACCAGCAAAGCCTCTTCCCCATCGTGCAGGGCTGTACCTACAGGGATTTGCGTGAACGTGCAGCAGAGAACGTAGCATCGAAGGGAGCAGACGGCAATGCTATTGGTGGCTTAGCTGTCGGTGAACCCACTGAGGTGATGTACGAGATGATTGAAGTGGTCAATGCCATTCTGCCCAAAGACAAACCACGTTACTTGATGGGGGTCGGTACTCCCATCAATATTTTGGAAGCCATCGAACGGGGTGTAGATATGTTTGACTGCGTGATGCCTACCCGAAATGGACGCAATGCCCAAATCTTTACGAAACACGGCACCATCAATCTGCGCAACCAGAAATGGGACTTCGACTTCTCGCCGCTTGACCCAGAAGGAACATCCTATGTGGACACGATGTACACCAAGGCGTATGTTCATCATCTGTTCAAAGCACAGGAGATTCTCGCCTTGCAGATAGCTTCCATCCACAACCTGGCTTTCTATCTGTGGTTGGTGGGAGAAGCGCGTCAGCACATCATTGCCGGCGATTTCTGCGTGTGGAAGGCAAAGATGGTGGAAGAGTTGGGCAGACGATTGTGATTACACATTATATATAATATAAGGGAAAAGATTAGACGAAATTGGTACTATTTGAAGAAGTAAACGGCAAACTGGTTCCACGTGGAAGCGAGGAGGACATCAAAGCATACCTCGAGTACAAGAAGGGACAAAAGAGCAAGGCTCGTCGACGCTCTCTACGTTCGAGAGTGGGACGGAAGTCTGCTGCCTTCAGATGGGTGGATGACCACTTGCCATTGTCACGTCTTGACCGTTACATCATCGGCAAGTTCCTGGGCACCTACTTCTTCTCCATCGTCCTGATCATCAGCATCGCCGTTGTGTTCGACTTCAATGAGAACATTGACAAGTTCCTGCAGCACGATGCGCCGATGGAGGAAATTTTCTTCGACTACTACCTGAACTTCATTCCCTTCTATTCCAACCTGTTCAGTCAGTTGTTTGTCTTCATTGCGGTCATCTTCTTCACCACCAAA
>JAFXVS010000081.1 GCA_017534815.1 Bacteroidaceae bacterium
ACGAATGAGGTGGGTGACTTGTCATCTTTGCCACTCCACACACGCATCAAATTTTGCGGGGCAATAATGGTGACTTTGTGTCCCTGTCGAGCCAAAATCTGGTTAGATGGGAAAAGGCCATAAAGATGAGAGATGTGACGATGCTGGTACTCACTTCCATCAGCATCGACAAGCCATTCAAGCAGCTGTTTGCGACTGCCAATCTGCATAGGAGGTAACTGTGCCAAGGTATTCCTGAGGGTCTGCTGGTATTCAGGATCCTCACCCAATATCTCAGCAGCATGAAGGGTGTTCGACAAGGCATCGAAGACAATCTGATTGTCCATCGTACATCCAGCAGTGATAGGAGTTGACTTGCCAGCAGGACCTTGTTCTGGACTGACTGAAGGCACCACGACCAACCAATTGTGGTACGAAGGATGTGGCTGCATGTAATCGAGATAGAAGTCTGCAGTACCCTTGATGACTGGGTACCACTCGCGAAGCCATTCCTTGTCACCAGTATAGAGATAGTGCTGCCAGAGATGAGTGGCGAGCCATGCACCACCATTAGGATACATACCCCAGAAAGCACCATCCACAGGACCAGCAATGCGCCAAATGTCTGTGTTGTGATGTGCCATCCAACCATTACATCCATACATCTGCTGCGCTGTAATAGCACCCGTCTGACTCAAATCCTTGATCATGGAAAAGAGGGGCTCCGAAGTTTCGGACAAGTTGCAAACCTCTGCTGGCCAGTAGTTCATCTCCGCATTGATGTTGATGGTATATTTCGAATCCCATGGGGCATCACGCTTGTCATTCCATACACCTTGCAGGTTGGCAGGCTGACCACCTGGCTGAGAAGAAGAGATAAGCAGGTAGCGACCATAGTTGAAGAGCAAGGAAACCATGCCCCAGTCCTTACTGCCAGCGAAGGCATCCAAGCGCTGGTCAGTAGGCAAGTCACGATTGGAAGTCGATGGCAAAGAGAGGTGTACACGATTGTACTGCTTCTGATAGGCTTCGATATGGCGAGCCAGCAAGGTTTCATAGTCATATTGGGCGATATCATCCAAATACTTCTGATTCTTGGCTGTTGGACTACCCGTCACATCATTATAATTGACGAAGTTCGTGGCAGCAGAGATGTAGAGTGTAGCAGTTTTTGCCCCCCTCACAGCTATCATACCACTTGAACTTGCTCTTACCGTACCATCACTCTCCACTTGATACACACATTCTGCCCTCAACTTGCCATCAATCGTCTCATGACCTACACCTTGAATCGTGGCAACGATGCCATTACTGTCCTTCTTTTTGTAGGAGGTGTTGAATGTGCAAGCATGCTGTATCATAAAATTGATCTCCTTCTCCGACTCAATCCGCATGACAATCACGCCATCTGCCATCGAAGCAAAAGTGGTTCGTTCATAACGGTAGCTTTCATCATTCTTCTTAACGGTAAAAGATACGGTCGAAAGGGCTTTCTGCAAATCCAACTCACGATGAAAATCACTTGCATCGTTGTCAGAGAAACTCTGGCTGGAAATGGTCAGACTACCCAATGTCAGATACTTCATGCCGTGAGGTCCTACCACAAACTGGTTATTGATGATGCTTTCAGCCTCAGACTCCTTGCCGCTGAAAATGAGGTTTCTGACCTGTTCCAAATAATTCAGCGAGGTTTTGCTGTTGTTGTTGTGGGGACCACCTGACCAAAAAGTCTCTTCGTTCAATTGTATCTCGTCCTTCTGAATTCCTCCATAGACCATTGCCCCTAAATGGGAATTACCAATGGGAAGTGCCTCCAGCCAAATCTTAGCAGGAGTATCATACCATAACTTCTCTGTGTTATCATCTTGCGCCATCACCACACCAATTGGCAGGAACATCGCAAGGAAAAAGATTAGTTTCTTCATTCAATAAGTGTATTTAACTAATGTCTGTTTTATGCCAAACTGTTACTTGATGCTTTCCAAGAAATCACGAAGTTGTTCTGCCTCCACATCTCCCATCTGATATTCTTTCTCTGCATCATCCTTCACCATCTTGAGCCACAAGGTGTATGCTTCCTCTGCTTCCTGCATCCAGTGGTCACGATCAATGAAGAGGTTGTCGCCACAGTTCTGCATGACGAAATTGGCGTATGCCTGTTCGTACTGCTTGTAACTGCGATGGATATGCTGAAGGATCTCCTTCAAGTCATCGGCTGAGCCAATGGTACCATTCTCGATGTCACGCACCACGCTGTCCAATTCACTCTTAGGAGCCAGCAAACCCATCATATCCACCCAACGTCCTCCATTGCACTCATCTGTTTCAGCCGTGTTGCGCTGGAAGCAATGATAGAGGAAGAGTTTGAGCACCAGGTCATAATACTGGATACCCTTCAATAAAGCGGCTCGCTTGATCTTGCAACCATGATAAGTGAACACCTCCGTACTCTCAGGATTCTTCTTCAGCAAATCTTCAAGGATGCTCTTTCCTTCCAATACAGACTGCACGATGTATGGGTTGGGAAAGGCGAAATTGATGATGTCATTGCGAGAACTGAGTGGACGCTTATCACGCTTCGGCCACTTACCCACATCGCGCCATGTGCCAACTGTACGAATGTTGATGCCAGGCACGAGGCACGTCTCCCGTCCTTCTGCAATCACATAACTGAAGGGGAGTTTTTGTACCTGTGGGTGATTCTGCACCTTACCCATCACCATCGAGAAAGAACCGATGTGAGCAGGCCACAGAATGTGGCTACCCGATGCCGTCTTGCTGCCACGATCGAGGGTTCCCCAGTGGATGGGTCCCATCTTATAGGCATGGTTACTCTGATTGGTGCCAGAACCAGCATTGTAGAAAGAGAAGGCACCACCAATGAGCAGGGTGCTCTTATGATGGCTGGTGGCAAATGGACCACAGAAGGCTGCACAAGATTCGCCATTATCCATATAGCTGTTGGCAAAGAACACGCTCGCCTCTGACGAGAAGCCCTTTCCTATATGCACGGATTCACCCACGAAACTGGCATAGACTTTCGCACCATCAATCACGCTCGCACCAGCAGCCACCACACTGTCCTCGATGATGACATCAGAACCAATCAGCGTGCCTGCATCGTCTGTGCTCATAATGGTACAGTTATTGAGTTTGCAACTGCCTTGCACCTCACATCCTTCTCCAATCTTCACATTGCTCATCTCCTTCACATCCACCACACGAGAACCTGAACCTATATGAGGAGTTGACAATGGAGCGTTGGCAGTTGAGAGTTTAGCCAATTGCCTGGTCTTGGGGAAGTTCACCATCAGCCATGCCAACTGCGCTGTCAAGCCTTCGAAGATGACGATATTAGCATCACCTCCTTCATTCAGCACTGAGATTTCTGTACCATTACCAAAGGTGCTGTCCTCCTGATTGGTGATGATACCCACATTGGCCACATAACAGCGGTCGCCAATCTGCGTGTTGGAAATATAACCACGAACATTCTCCACCAGACAGTCGTCGCCTATTGTCACATTCCTCAAGGTGGCATTTCTCACACAGCAGCGACGACGGAAGCCTTCTTCCACCTCGACTGAGCCACTCAAGCCACCAATCTCCACATGTCCGTAGAGCAGTACGTTCAACATTTGGGTAGGCACAAAAGCCTCGTCCACCAAGATGTCCGACCAATCTTCAGCCCAACATCCACGCTCTTCCAACTGAGCGATTTCGTTTACAGTCAGTTCTCTCATTTTATTTCTCCGTTGGTGTTATAATTATCATACAAAAAGTCGTTGTAAGGATATTTCTGCACATGCAGCTCGCGCACTCGCTTATACAGCAGTTCCCTCAGTTCATCGATATGTTTCCGTTCCTTGGCAGAGATAAAGAAGCAGTTGTCATTGAGTTTCGCCATCCAAGTCTTCATCAACTCATCCAGAGGGATGTTCTCCTTCGTACGTGGGGTCAGGTCATCCTCCTCCTTCTCCACCCAAGTGTAGGCATCAATCTTATTAAAGACGATCATCATGGGTTTGTCAGCACAGCCAAGGTCGCCCAAGGTCTTCTCCACCACCTGAATCTGCTCTTCAAAGTCAGGATGGCTGATATCCACAATATGCAGCAGCAAGTCTGCCTCACGCACCTCATCCAGCGTACTCTTGAACGACTCCACCAGATCCGTCGGCAATTTGCGGATGAAACCCACAGTATCAGACAAGAGGAAGGGCAAGTTCTCGATAATCACCTTCCTCACTGTCGTGTCGAGCGTGGCGAAGAGTTTGTTTTCAGCAAAGATGTCGCTCTTTGAAAGCAGGTTCATTAGCGTCGATTTCCCCACATTCGTATAACCCACCAGCGCCACACGAATCAGCCTTCCTCGATTCTTCCTTTGGGTTGTCTTCTGCTGGTCAATCTCCACCAAACGTTGCTTCAAGAGTGAGATGCGATGACGGATGATGCGTTGGTCCATCTCCAACTGGGTCTCACCTGGACCACGAAGTCCCACGCTACCACCTCGCTGACGTTCCAAGTGTGTCCACAAACGGGTCAGTCGTGGAAGCATATAGCGATACTGTGCCAACTCCACCTGTGTCTTGGCTGCAGCAGTCTGGGCACGCATGGCAAAGATGTCGAGGATCAAACTCGTTCTGTCCAATATCTTCACTTGCAACGCCTTCTCGATGTTCCGTATCTGCTTGGCAGAGAGTTCATCATCGAATATCACCATGCCTACAGGGTCTTCCTCATCATCCTTCTGCCTGATGAAGTCAGCAATCTCCTCCAACTTTCCTGTGCCGATATAGGTCACACTGCTCGGTCCGTTCACCCGTTGTGTAAACCGCCTGACCACTTTCGCCCCAGCCGTATCAGCCAGAAACTCCAGTTCGTTCAGATATTCTGTCGTCTTCCGCTCGTTCTGCTGTGGCGTGATAAGACCCACGATCACAGCCGTTTCCACCTTCGCTTCCTTAATAAATTCCTTCATCTTCTTCTATTTTGGTTGCAAAGATAGAAAAAAAGAATGGAAGAATGGAAAAATTCTCCAATTTTCCGTACCTTTGCAGCCGATTTCACGATGAGAGTACTAATCATTAACACATCTGAGCGTGTCGGAGGTGCAGCAATTGCTGCCAATCGACTCATGAAAGCCTTGAAGAAGAATGGTGTCAAGGTGAAGATGCTTGTGCGCGACAAACAGACGGATCACCTCACAGTTTTCTCTGTCGGGCACAACTGGACACAGCCCATCAAGTTCGTTTGGGAGCGCTTGTGCATCTTCATGGCCAACAACTTCAATCGCAAGAATCTCTTCCAAGTGGATATTGCCAATACAGGCACAGACATCACCCAACACACAGAGTTTCAACGGGCTGACATCATTCACCTGCATTGGGTCAATCAAGGTTTCCTCTCTTTGGCGAATATCAACAAAATCCTACATGCAGGCAAACCTGTCGTCATCACCATGCACGACCAATGGTACTTCACGGGCATCTGCCACTATTCAGGCAATTGTCAGAAATACCAAGAGCTCTGTCATCATTGCGAACTGATCAAGGGCAACCTATTAGGTGACCTCGCCAAACAAGTTTTTCTCAAAAAAGAAAAGATATACAGCGATGCCCAACTGACCTTTGTTGGATGCAGCCAATGGATGGCGAATTTGGCCAAGACCTCTAAACTCACTCAGGGTCACAGGGTTGTTAGCATCCCCAATGCCATCGACACAGACCTCTTCTGTCCTCAAGACAAGAAGCAGGCACGATTGGCATTCAAACTGCCCACAGACAAGCGTCTCTTGCTCTTTGGTTGCCAACGCATCACAGACGAGCGCAAGGGTTTCCATTACTTGGTGGAAGCCTTGCAACTCCTAAAGCAACAACAGCCCAACCTCGCCAAAGGTACAGAAATCGTTGTAGTGGGAGGTGAAGCAGATAGTATTCGCCACAAAGTCCCCTTCAACATCTTCCCAATCCGTTATGTCAGCGACCCTCAGAAGATGGTGCAACTCTACAATGCGGTTGACCTCTACGTCACTCCTTCTCTGCAAGACAACCTGCCCAACACCATCATGGAATCGATGGCATGTGGCACTCCCTGCGTAGGTTTCAACGTTGGTGGTATCCCTGAGATGATTGACCACAAGGAGAATGGTTATGTGGCCACTTATAAAGACGCACAAGACTTTGCCAACGGTATCCTCTGGATCTTGGCTGCAGACCAAGGAGTCTTGAGCCGTCAGGCACGCAACAAGGTAATGACCACCTACAGCGAAGACGCTGTTGCGTTTAAATATAAAGATGTATATAATAGTTAAGAGTATAGAGTTTAGGGTTTAGGGTTGAGAGTTTAGAGTTAAAATGAAGTTCAGTATCATCACCGTCACATACAATGCTGAGGCGACCCTTGAGCGAACACTGCAAAGTGTTGCGCAGCAGACGCACCCAGACATTGAGCATCTGATTATTGATGGCGCCTCCAAGGACAAAACTTTGGAGATTGCTCATCGATACCCTCATGCCATTGTGATGAGTGAGCCTGACAAGGGGCTCTATGATGCCATGAACAAAGGGCTCCAACGTGCCACAGGTGACTTTCTCTGTTTTCTCAACGCAGGCGACCAATTGCACAGCAAGGACACATTGGCACACCTTGCACAATCAGCGACCAATGCCTCATTGGCTTCCGATTCCTCGTTGGTTACCGATGGCTCTCCCATCGGCATCCTCTATGGCGACACTCATATCGTTGATGCCCAAGGCCACTTCCTTCGCAATCGTCGTCTCACGCCTCCAGAGCATCTCACTTGGCGTTCCTTCAAAGACGGCATGTTGGTTTGCCATCAGGCTTTCTACGTCAACCGTCAGATTGCCCTTCCTTACGATTTGTCGTATCGTTTCTCAGCAGACTTCGATTGGTGCATTCGCTGCATGAAAGAAGGAGAGCTGCGAGGCATGCAGAACCTCTATCTTCATGAGCCCATCGCTGACTACTTGGCAGAAGGTATGACGACAGCCAACCATCAGGCATCCCTCAAAGAACGATTCAAGATTATGGCAAAGCATTATGGGCTTATGCCAACCATCGGACAACATATTTGGTTTATATTCAGAGTTTTAGTTAAAAAGTAAAAGTAAGCATGAAGAGATTTCGTCCTTCCAAGCCTGAGTTGTTCTACACACTCAAAGGCTACAACAAGCAAAAATTCACAGCCGACCTCATGGCAGGCATCATCGTAGGCATTGTCGCCTTGCCTTTGGCCATTGCCTTTGGTATCGCTTCTGGCGTGTCGCCTGAGAAAGGTATCCTCACAGCCATCATCGCTGGTTTCGCCATCAGCGCCTTTGGTGGCAGTCGTGTTCAGATAGGCGGCCCTACTGGCGCCTTCATCATCATCATCTATGGCATCATCCAGCAATATGGACTTACAGGATTAGCTATCGCTACAGTCTTGGCTGGCCTCTTCCTGATTCTCTTAGGTGTGCTTCGATTAGGAACCATTATCCGTTATATCCCTTACCCCATCATCGTAGGTTTCACCAGTGGTATTGCCTTGACCATCTTCTCCACTCAGGTGAAAGACCTTTTAGGCCTCCATATTGAAGGGGCTGTTCCTGCTGACTTCATCGAGAAATGGATTTGTTACATCCAGAACTTCAATACTATTGACCTCGCAACTGCCATTGTGGGCATCCTTTCTGTGGTGATTATCGCCTGCACACCTTTCCTGAGCAAGAAGGTGCCAGGTTCATTGGTTGCCATCATCGTGATGACGATCGCAGGTATCGTGATGACCAACTACTTTGGCATTCATGTCGATACCATTGGCGACCGCTTTGAGATCAACCCTGCCCTGCCTGAAGCAGATGTGCCTTCTTTGGATTGGGACAACATCAAGGGACTACTCTCACCTGCCCTCACCATTGCTGTGTTGGGTGCCATCGAGAGTCTCTTGTCCGCAACTGTAGCAGATGGTATCATTGGTCATAAGCACGACTCCAATCAGGAACTCATTGGTCAGGGTGTTGCCAACATCCTCAGCCCTATCTTTGGTGGCATCCCAGCTACAGGCGCCATTGCTCGCACAATGACCAACATCAATAATGGAGGCCGCACGCCCATCGCTGGCATCATTCATGCTGTTGTGCTGCTGCTCATCTACTTCTTCCTGATGCCTTATGCCAAGTACATCCCAATGGCTTGCTTGGCAGGTGTGCTGGTAGTTGTGAGTTACAATATGAGCGGTTGGCGCACCATTCGCGAGATGATGCACAATCCCAAGAGCGACACCTTCGTGCTCTGGCTCACCTTTGGCCTCACAGTCATCTTCGACCTGACAATTGCCATCGAAGTGGGGCTGATGCTCGCTTGTCTTCTCTGCATGCGTCGTATGGCTGAAACCACCCAAGTCAGCGTGCTCACAGATGACGATGAGATTGATCCAACCGCTGAAACAGACCTCGCAGAGAATCCCAACATTGAGCATCTTACCATCCCTGAGCAAGTGGAAGTGTATGAAATCAACGGTCCTTACTTCTTTGGCATCGCCAACAAGTTTGAGGAAGTGATGGTTCGCATGAAGGAACGTCCAAAAGTCCGCATCATCCGAATGCGCAAGGTGCCTTTCATCGACTCGACAGGTATGCATAACTTGACCAATCTCATCGAGATGTCGAAGAAAGAGGGCATCAAGATTATCCTTTCAGGTGTGAATGATTACGTGCGAGGTGTTTTGGTGAAGAATGGCTTCAACGAACTCATTGGCGAGGAGAACATCTGTCCCAACATCAATGTCGCTCTTGAGAAAGCCAAGCAATAAATGATAGAAAATGAAACGAATAAAGGCGGGAGTCACTCCAGACTCCCCCTTTTTTGTTCATTTTTGTTCTTTTTCTCATTTTTTTTGAGAAAAGGCTTGCACGTATGGCAAAACTTTCTTACCTTTGCGACCTGAAACTACGTTTCCGCTCTTGCGTGAGATGGGGACGTGCGAGACTAATTATTAACGACTTCAACCTGTTTACACATTATTAATATAATAAGGGAAGAGTCTAAACGTTTAACTAATTTACAATTAATTATTTTAATTACTAACTCATTATGAAGAAATCACTACTTCTTTTCGTAAGCTATGTGCTTGCAGCGGTGAGTGTATTTGCACAACAGCCCGCAAAGCCACAGCCAACTTTCACCAGTTGGGTGGAAAACAAAGAAGTCTATCTCTACAACGTGGAGGCAGGCTTGTTCTTGGTTGGTGGTAATGAATGGAGCAACAACGCTTGTTTGGTTGCAGGCGGCTCCAATGACCTCCACATTACCTATAGCATGCTGATGCATGGTTATGGTTCTATTGCAGGCACCCCTTGGATAATCGTGGCCTCCGATGAAAATCGTGGTCCATCCAGCGATGATTACACCTACTCATTCCAAAGATCTACCGACAGCAAGTTATTCTTGGCCGTTGCTGGTGACAACCGCGCATGGGTCGATGGTGGTCCAGAGCGTGGAGAGAAGGACTACGCTGGCTGGACTGTGGTCAAGAAGAATGCAGACAACACATTCCAGCTTGGCTATATCCGGAAAGTGGAGAGGAAAGATGGCGAAGGCAATGTCATCAAGGAAGATGACAAGGTTGTTTATGACTTTGTCGCAGAAAAGGGCGTTTATGGTGTTTACAAATTCGATAACGACACTCTCACCACTTACATTAATGAAAACAAAGCTTATAGTACATGGGCTCTTGTGGATGCAGAGGAATACGCTCGCGTTCTTCCAGAGATGCAGCTCTACTACTCCTATACTATTCTGCAGAACATCGTCAATGATGTCAAAGCATTGGGATACACGAAGGATGTCACTTCTTACGAAGAGCTGTTGACCAAGGCTGGCGCTACACTTGAAGAGTTCAATACTGCTATTCCAGAATTGAAGAGATCTTATGACTTTGGTAAGGTCATCAAGGATGCTCAGGATAAAGACCCCAACCGCAGTTGGGCAAAGTTCTTGACGATTTATGAGAACAAGGCGTCAACTGCTAAGGAAATCGAGAACAGCACAAAGCTGATCAGCGCTATTGTCGAGTTGAAGAAGGCTATTGACGAAGGTAAGGATTTGGATGCTGCTCACAGCTATGCAACAGCTGAAGATATCTATAACAGCGATGAATCTACTCAGACTCAGATTGAAGATGAGACCAAACGTGTCAAGGCATTCATCTCTTTGAAGCAGGCCATCAACGAGGCAACAGAAAAGGGTGAAGATGTGTCCGCATACGTTCCTGTTTACAACAAGGCTGATGCAACAGCTGAAGAGCTTGCTGAAGCAGAAGCTGCTGTTAAAAATATTATTGAAATTCACGATATCACAGCAGCAACCGCTGAAGCAACGGTAGAAAATCCTGTAGACCTCACAAATCACATCGTGAACCCATCATTTGACAAAGAAGGCGACTTCACCGGATGGAGCACAGGTTTTGGCGCAAATGGTAGAAAATCCACGAATGCAGAAGTCTATGGTTCCAAGTTTGATGTTTACCAAGACATCAAGAATCTTCCTGGTGGTGTCTATATGTTGGTTTGTAACGGTTATCTCCGTTTGAACAACAGCGTAGCACAAGACTATGCAGCATGGTCTTCAGGGCAGATTTCTCAAACGAAGATGTATCTGCAAAGCGAAACGAAGGGTCAGTACTTCACGCCTGTCAAGTTCATCTCTGCAGGTGGTTCAAAAGAACGCCTTTACACAGAACAGGAGGACGATGAACTTTCCACAGATGCTATAGACGAAGAGGGAAACACCTATAAGCTTTGGACACCTAACATGATGATAAGTGCTGACTACTACTTCCACAAGAGTGGTCCTGACGGTGGTGCCAGCGACCGTTATCGCAACGTGGCATACGGTCCTTTGGCTGCAGGTGATGTACTTCGCATTGGTGTGATGAACGATAAGGCTGAGGGCGCAAGCTGGTCCATCTTCGACGACTTCCAGCTCTTCTTCTTGGGTAATGGTGCTGACGCTTACAAGGCGTGGGCAAACAGTGTGCCTAATAACTATAACATCAAATTTGATGGAAAGGATTATTACGGACAGCCAGACAAGGATGCTTACGACGATATCCTCAGCGCTATCGAAGCATCTGACGATCCAGACGAAATCTCTACACAGATTCTCAACCTGAATCAAGCTGCTGAAAATATCGTCACCAGCAAGGCCAACTATGCTGAATATGCAGATCTGTTGAATACTGCATACGCTTGGCTTGAAGAGAATCCTGGTGACAATGAAAGCCGTGACATCCTTGATACTTATCTGGCAGCAGAATCCCCTGAAGATGTTGAAGAATATGGCTTCCCCAATGGTCCTGCACAATACATCATTCCTGACTTCTTGAATGGTGGAACGGTAGGTATTCTTTCTGCAGAAAAAATTGCAGAAGAAACTGCATACCTCAAGGGTATCTATGAAGAAGCTGTTAAGAACACCCTGACTAATGGCAAAGACCTGACGGATGTGCTGAAGAACGCAGACTTCTCACTTTCAACTTCTGAGCAAGATTGGAAAGGTTGGACGAAACAAGTTGCCAATGGTGGTAATGTGCGTGTAGCACAGAGCTGTGCTGAGGCATGGAACAACTCTTCGTTCGACATCTATCAAGAAGTGGAGGGTCTTCCTGAAGGTTTGTATGAAATCTCTGTACAGGGCTTCTATCGTTATTGGCGTGGCAAATATGCTGATTATGTGGCACAGGAAGTCTCTTATGTACAACCAGGTGGATCTCCAGTCTTTGTCTACATGAACAACATGACCACTCCGTTTGTGAACGTGTATGCTGAGCCCAAAGAAAAAGCCTTCTACGGATCAGGCATGGAAGTCGTTGACGATAATAATTGCTTCCCCAATGACATGACTACCGCTGCCAAAGCATTTAGTGATGGTATGTACACTCAGAAGGCATACGGCTTGGTGAAAGAAGGTGAAAAGATGCGTATTGGCGTGAAAGGTAATTCGAGCCAGCAAGGTGACTCTTGGGTTATCTTTGACAACTTCAAGTTGACCTATCGTGCTCAGGATGCAACAGCTGCAGGCGAGGTATTGAAGATGAAGGCCGAGGAATTGAAGAATCTTATCGACAATAGTGATATGACAACTGCTGCTAAGAACGCTGCTAATCAAGCGTATAACAAATATAAGGGCATTCAGGATCCATCGTTGAATTATCAGACATTGGCGGAAGTCAATGAAGCTTTTGTAGCTGCTCAAGAGAACATTACGTCGGTGGCAGCCTATAAGACAGCTGAGACAACCTACAAGGAGAAGTCTGAGGAATTCAAGAACGGATCTGATGAGCAGGTTCTCACGGGTAAGATTACAGCAATGGATCAAGAGATCAAAGACGATGCTTATCTGGCTCTTGAAGCAGAAGCGCTGACTGATTTGACCACTCGCATCGAGGAACTGACCAAGGAAATCCAAGCAGCAATTGATGTCATCGATGCATTTAAGGTGGCAGATAAGGCATATAACGATGCTGCTACCGAATTGGAAGCAGCTGACCAAGACGGTGAGAATGCTATCTGGAGTGATATTAATGCAATGGATAAAGACCCCAAGAAAAAGGCATACAAGACGCTTACATCAGAAGAGTTGAAAGACTTGACCGAACGCGTAGAGAAGCTGACAGAGAAAATTCAAGTAGTACTTGATCTCCCCAGCGCAAAGGATATGCTTGAAGAATTGGCTGCAGCTACTGACGAAGAGCCTGTGAATGTAACCAAGTATCTTGTGAACCCAGACTTCGAAACGGGCAATCTGGATGGTTGGACTTACTACAAGGGATCTGACACCCAAGCAGCTCAAAACTCTAATGGAACTTACACCATCAATGATGAAAGAGTTGGTAGTCGAATTTTCAACACTTGGAACGGCTCTGCTCCTGAGGAAGGTTTCTGGGTAGCACAGACCATCAAGGTTCTTCCTGCTGGTACTTACAAGTTGACCGCTATTCTCGCTTCTGACAAGGATAACGTCATCACATTGAGTGCCAACAACGAATCGGCTGATTTTAAGATGACTGGAGACAAGGGAACTGCTTTCGATGCTGAACTCATCTTCAAACATGCCGTTGAGGCAGCTGCTGAGAGTCCTCTTCGCAAGGCACAATCTTATGCCAACTTGGAAATCAAGGCTTCGAGCAAGACTTGGTTCAAGGCTGACAACTTCGAACTTTGGTACTACGGAGAAGGAAGCAAGCTCACTCCAACGGAAATCGAAGTGGTTGATGTTGAGCCAGCACCTGTGAAGAACGGCAAGTACTACCAGAATGGACAGTTGATCATCATCAAGAATGGTCAGAAGTACAACACAATGGGTGTACTTATCCCATAAGTCCATCCAAACGGACAAATGATAAAAGAGTGGCGGACTCCCAACGGAGCCCGCTACTTTTTCTTTCCAATCGTTTGGGAAAAAAGAAAAAAAATCGTATCTTTGCATCATGAATCTGTATCGAGAAATCAAGAACATATTGACAGAAGGCGGCATGCCAGATGGCGAAGCAAAAGCCATAGCGCTTATGCTCCTGGAGCGCGTTTTAGGATTGCCGACGGCAAAGGCATTGATTGCCGACGGCAAAAGCATGCTTTGCCGACGGCAAAATATTTTGGGGCTGGCGGCACGCATTTCACAAGGCGAACCCGTCCAATATGTTTTGGGTGAAACGGACTTCTGCAACCTGACCCTAAAGGTGAAACCCGGCATACTCATTCCCCGTCCAGAAACAGAAGAATTAGTGCATTGGATTGTGGAAAACGTTAACCCCTCAACTCCTACCTCTCAACAAATCTTAGACATCGGTACAGGTAGTGGATGTATCGCCATCGCGCTTGCCAAGAAACTAGAGCATGCAGAGGTGGAAGCTTGGGACATCAGCGATGTTGCCATAGAAGTAGCCAAGGAGAATGCAGAAAGGAATCATGTGCAGCTGAAGATAAGGAAGGTCGATGTTCTCTCACCCCTCAACCCTCAACTCTCAACCCTCAACCCATACGACCTCATCGTCAGCAACCCTCCATACGTTTGTGAAGAAGAAGCCCAAGAGATGGAACGAAACGTGTTGGAGCATGAGCCAAAGTTGGCATTGTTCGTTCCAGACAATGACCCACTCCTGTTCTATCGACAGATTGGGGCATTGGGACAGCAGATACTGAAACCTCAAGGGCGCCTCTTCTTCGAAATCAACAGGCGTTTTGGTCAAGAAGTGCTGAATCTCCTGAAAGGGATGGGTTACAGCGAGGTGGAACTGCGACAAGACACCTGGGGCAATGATCGTATGATTAAAGCAATAAAGCCGTTATAAATTCGTTATAGAAGGTATGAGAAGATTCTATTTTATTCTATTGATATGCCTGCTGAACATCAATCACTTGCTGGCCGGCGACTGGAAAATCTATGCGTCCTACCACAATGCCACACAGGCAGTAAAGACAGATGCACGCATCTTTGTGCTTGCCAATGGCAATCTCTACAGTTATGACACAGAAGACCAGACTGTAGAGTTGTATGACAAAACGAATGCGTTGAGCGACTGCGGCATTGCCCATATCGCCTATTCGTCAGCCACACAGCGATTGGTGGCTCTCTACGAGAACGGCAACATCGATTTGATAGGAATGAATCATACCCGATGGAACATGCCAAATCTCAAGAAAAAGGTGTTGGATGACAAGACCATCAACGAACTGAAAGTGGTGGGCAGCGAAGCACTCATCAGCCTCAACTCAGGTCTAGTGCTGCTGAATCTGAAAGAGGGTTATTTTGAGGATATATACGTATTGGGCAGCAAAGTGACCAACGCAACCATTGTGAATAACAAGATCTATGCAAAGACGGCTGATGGCGTGTTCGAAGGCGACCGAAGTCAGAATCTGCTGGACATAAGCAATTGGAAAAAGGTTGCGAACGATGCTGTCACCTTTGGACAGACGGCAGAAGAACTGAAAGAGGGGGAAGAGCTCTTAGAAAAGGTGAAAAATATCGTACCCAACTCACCCACCAGAAATTACGCCTATAGACTCAACATAGTGGGGGAACGCCTTTTAGTGGCTGGAGGCAATCCCATCGATATGCACCTCAACAGAGAAGGAACGCTGATGAAATATGAAAAGGAAAGATGGATCAATTTCGACGAGGAGGGTCCACTGAACGCAGTTCCATCAGACGGATACATGAACATGACAGATATTGTGCAAGATCCCAAAGATCCAGAGCACCACTTTGCCAGTTCCATGTACTCTGGACTTTACGAATTCAAGAACTATCAATTGGTGAAAAGATATAGCAGCGACAACTCACCTATCACCAGCATATTGCCCAATAGCGATAAGTATTATCAGTACGAATGGATTACTGGATTGAATTATGACCCCAATGGCAACCTTTGGCTGATGAACTGCAATTGCGATACTGTCATACGAATTATACAACCCGATGGGAAATGGCTTTCTCTCTATGACGAGAATATCGTACATCACCATTTCTTCGAACATACCCTCTTTGACCGAAGAGGATGGGTCTGGATCACACAATGGTTTCTGTCTGACCCACGCAAATCTTTCTTGTACATCCTCAACACAAATGGCACTCTCGCAAATCCCAATGATGACAAAGTCAAACGTATCGTCACCTTCCAAAATCAGGATGGTACATCTTACACTCCTGTCCATTATCAGTGCATCGCAGAAGATCTGAATGGAGCCATGTGGTTAGGCACTACTGAAGGACTCTTTATGAGTGATGACCCATCACTGGTCTTCAATGACAGCTTCAAATTCACGCAAGTCAAGGTGCCTCGCAACGATGGCAGCAATCTGGCAGACTACCTGCTGAACGGTGTGAACGTGAAGTGCATAGCCATCGATGGTGGTAATCGCAAGTGGGTTGGAACTGTGGATGACGGCGTTTATCTCATCAGCGCAGACGGCACAGAAACCATCGAACGATTCACCACAGAGAATAGTCCACTCATCAGCGATGAAATTAACGATATCGCCATCAATGGCGAGACTGGTGAGGTGTACATCGCCACCACTAAAGGACTTTGCTCTTATCATGGCGATGCCACTGACCCTGCCACATCCATGAGTTCTGGCAATTTGAAGGTCTATCCCAATCCAGTCCGTCCTGAATATCAGGGAAAGGTACATATCACAGGACTGATGGCCAACTCAGATGTAAAAATTGTGAGTGCAGCAGGCAAATTGGTAGCGGAAGGCACAAGCATCGGTGGTGAATTCTCATGGGACTGCTGCATGCAAAACGGGAAACGGGTAGGTTCTGGCATCTACTATGCCCTATGCACAGATGAAGAAGGAAAGAAAGACGCTGTCGCAAAGATATTAATCATCAAATAGTTTCTTAAGAGCACTTCCGTCATGAAATGGCTATACATTTATATACTATTTCTTACCCCCTTCATATGTAAGGCTCAGGCTGCCGACTACCAGCAGGTGGCAGAAGGGTTAGTATTACCCATTTTATATATCAACACTGTCAATGCAGAAGAACCCACTTGCGACTATGTGGTGCACCCAGAAGGTTCCATGGGCAAAAGTATTACGAATGCGACAAAGGTACCGGGCCGACTCATCATCAAGAAAGAGCACAAAACACTATATGATAGTGGTAACTATCAAAAAGGGGTAAGTGGTCTGACCATTAAGATACGAGGGAACACCAGTGCCTACTACAACCCCAAGAAACCCTATAAACTCAAACTACAGAAGAAACAGGATCTTCTTTTTCGAGGTAATGAGAATGTGTATCAGGATAAGAATTGGCTGCTGATTCCCCTTTCCATCTTTCCTTTGGCCGGATTCAAAATAAATGAACTGCTTGGAATGCCATATGTACCCCAAAGTAGCCATGTAAACGTTTTCATCAACGGAGACTATCGAGGAATCTACTTTCTCATGGAATCCGTACAGCAGAACGCGCAATGTCGAGTACGTATCAATAAAGATAGCGGATATTTGGTGGAACGTGATCCCTATTGGTGGAATGAAGACCTCTACTTCACCACATCTGTATATTCAGGCCCTTCCTATTGCTACACCTTCAAGTACCCTGATTCCGAAGATGTCACCACATGGCAAATGCAATACATTCAAGGTGCTATCAACCAGATGGAAAGTTCATTGCAGGATGGGACTTATCCTGATTACATAGATGTAGAGTCCTTTGCTAAATGGTTATTAGGACATGACATCCTTGGCACCCAAGACAGTGGTGGCGCCAATATGTATTTTGCCAAATATGATGAAACCTCTGCCAGCAAAATATTCATGCCATGCTTATGGGATTTCGACAGCATGACCAGAATGGGAGATGCATGGGCGAAGATACATACTGAACAGGGATATTTTCAGCAACTTCTGAATGCCTCAAATTCCACTTTCACTAATAGTTACTGCTCACTGTGGCATCAATTGTCCAACACCCTATTCTCTGAAATGGACAACTATTTTGAACAATTCGAGCAAACAGAAGAATGGGCGGCCATCGAACAATCATTGTTACTCGACCAGCAACGATGGAACTATACAGACTGTACGCTGGCAGAAGATGCGAGTTTCGTCAGGCAATGGTTTGTTGATCGCAAAGTATGGATGGATGAGGCCATTGAAGGAATTGAGACAGGCCTTCAGGACATCAATACCGTTTCTGAAACTGCTGAAACGCCTATCTATACCATAAATGGAGTGTTGGTGGGAACATCTCATCTGAGAAATGTCCAACAGATGAACCTTCCACAAGGTTTTTATATCGTAGGGAAGAAGAAAGTATGGATCCAATAACCTCCTCTTATGTCATGAAAATAGGTCTAAGATATTATGCTTTCCTCATCTCCTTCTGTCTGTGTACTATATTTTATGCCCAGTCTTCCTATGAAAGCAGAAAGATGTCCAGTTTAGTGCGTGAAGCAGCACGTTCCACCAGCATCAGGAAGGCCGCAGGATATGAAGAAGAAGCGGCTCCACATATCTGTGCATTGGTACGCATCGCTGGTCATACAGATGACGTCCAAACGCTGCTGGCTGAGAATGACAGTCGCGCTTTGGCACAATGGGGAGACATCTATATCGCAGACATTCCCATCAGACACCTCAATCATTTGGCTGCCATTCCCAACGTAAAACGCATCGAGGCCAACGAACCCTGCTCTATCCTTATAGACACCACAGCCGTCAAACTATCGGTCAAGACCGTATGGGATGGGACACCTCAGACACCAGCATTTGATGGGACGGGAGTGGTGATGGGCATCCAAGATATTGGTTTCGATCTAACTCATCCCACTTTCTATAGTCGAGACTTCAACCGCTACCGCATCCAACGTCTTTGGGATTTTCTATCTAATGACACCATCAGCAGTACGATGTATGTGGGTCAAGAATATACAGATGAGTCCTCTTTGCTGACCCTCCAGCACAGCGCAGACGACCTGCATCATACTCACGGAACCCATACGGCAGGCATTGCAGCAGGCAGTGGCGCAGAAGGTCCTAATGCTGTGTCTTCTTTCATCGGCATGGCTCCAGAGGCAGACCTTTGTTTGGTGGCGAACGCCACTTCCAATAATAGTGACCTCATTGATGAGAAACAACGCTACAAGTTCACAAACGCACTTGATCTCTTAGGTTTCCAGTACATCTTCGACTACGCTGAATCCGTCGGAAAACCTTGTGTCATCTCGTTCAGCCAAGGTTTTCGCTCGTCAATGTATAGCGAAGATCAATTGTTCTTCGAAGTTCTCGATCAGATGGTAGGGCCGGGACGTATCATTGTAGCCGCAGCAGGAAATGAAGGAAGAGAAAAAACATACCTGCACAAGAAGGCTTCAGATTCCCAAGCGGGCACTTTCATCAACAGTGAACGTTCCTACTTTTTATCATCACTTCGTTCGTATGACGAGAAGAAGAACATAAACATCCGCCTTAAGTTTTACCCATCTGGCAACGAATTCCCCATCACCTACACCCTATCGAGTCAACAAGCCTACGACGCCCCTGACAGCGTCTATTCTGACACGATCACTATTGCAGAAGGGAAGCGATTCCTTGTTTACCTATGTGCATACCCCAACTTTTACGAGCCACAGCAGACAGCCTATGAACTGCTGATTAGCCATATGGATAAAGGCAAAGTGGGTGATAAAGAACTTCCTATCTCAGTAGAACTGATGGGCGATGGAACAGAGATAGAGATGTTCAAGTACATAGGCAACATGACAACAAATTCGCTCGACCCCACACTCAACAATGCCACCAACGGCCATAGTATCCATGCACCCTCCTGTTCTCCCAGCGTCATCAGCGTAGGTGTCACCATCTATCGTACTGGTGTCACCAATTATTTAGGTGAATGGAAACATGTGGAAGAGGGAACGAATGGCGAACGTTGTACGATGAGCAGTATCGGTCCCACTTTAAGTGGTCTTATCAAGCCAGACGTCATGGCACCTGGATGCAACGTAGTTTCCTCTTACAGTACTTGGTATCTGCAAGAACATCCTAATGCCAATGACATCAAATGGGATGTGCGCCATTTCAACTATCAAGGCCGCACCTACCCTTGGAACTCCAATAGCGGCACTTCCATGTCGGCTCCTGTTGTTGGAGGCATCATCGCTTTATGGTTACAAGCCAATCCCCAATTAACGCCTCAGGAGATAAAGGAAGTCATTGCAGCAACCAGTCGCCACTATGACCCCACCCTCTCCTATCCCAACAACTTCTATGGATATGGCGAGATAGATGCGTACAAAGGATTGCTCTACGTGCTTGACCTAAAAGAAACAGGCATCATTGACACCCACCAACCTCGACAAGCAAATATGAGCCTCAAGGGGAATAATTTGTGTGTACACTTTGAGCATCCGACAACTTCTTCCACAAGACTGCACGTGTATCATCTTTCTGGGCAGAAAGTACATGAGGCGATTCTCCCTATCGGACAAAGTACTTACACAGTACCTCTCCCTGCTTTAGGAAGTGGAATATACGCCATTCAGATAGACACCAATGATCCTAACACGACTGGGTCTTCTTTAATCAGAATTAGATAAGATGGAAAAGAAGGAACTCATATCGGTCATTGTGTGTACTTACAATCAGGAAGATACCATCGCTCGAACGCTTGACAGCATCTTGCGACAGGAGTGCCATGTACCCATCGAAATTCTCATTGGTGAAGACTGTTCTTCTGACCACACTCTTGATGTGTGCCAACAATATGCAAAGAAGCATCCTGATGTCATACGCCTTTTTGCCAACAATCCCAATAAAGGTATTGTGAACAATTATTTCGATTGTCTGCTGGCGGCACAAGGAAAGTACATCGCAGACTGTGCAGGAGACGATGAATGGAGCGACCCTCTAAAACTGGAAAAGGAGTTTTGCTTCTTAGAGGCACATCCCAACGTAACCATTGTGCATACAAACTACTTGCATCGAGATGCCACAACTGGAGTCCTATCATCACCTCATCCTCACCCTTGTTTTCGTCCTGCAGAAGGAGAAACAGTCATTGTGGACGGGCAAACCTTACTCATCCCCATCCTTACCCAATTAGCCCGTCCCATCATCCATCTCTGCACGGCACTTTATCGTACAGACGTGATACTGAAAGCTTATCAGGATTATACCCATTTCATGCGGAATAAGGACTATGGTTGTGAGGATGTACAAGTGTGCCTGATGTTGGCAATGGCCGGCAAAGTGGCTTACTTGAATGAGAACACTTTGTATTACACAACAGGAGGAAATACTATCTCAAGTGACCAAGATGAAAGCAAGCAGTTTCGATTTGTCAAAAATGTCACTCAATTAGGGTACGACCTATCTCAGACGTTTGGTATCCAAGGGATAGAATTACAAAAATACTTTGAATATCGTATCTATGCGCTACTGATGCATGCCTTTCGTGTCAACAATAATGAACTACGCCAAGAAGCGCTCCATTGTCAAAAAGATTGGAAAGTCCGCCTCAACACAAAAGCCCAATTCATCAAGACTCTTACTGCTTCTTCCTTCTTGTGGGCATGCGCGCTTCATCTCAGAAAGATGTTCGTGTCAAAAAAACATACCCGTCATGAATAAGAAGCCGGACATCGTGATACGCATACATTCAGGATTGGCCAACAGAATGTTTCAATACGCCTTCTATCTGTATCTTCAGAAAAAAGGCTACCAAGTTTGGGTGGACAATACAAGCTTTAGACAAATTCACGCCCATGAACAAGTGGAATGGAATCGAATCTTCCCCCAAGCCGTCATGAAAGAAGCCGCCCCCAGCCTAATCTTCAACTATGGAGGTGGCAGTGACATTCTTTCTAAACTTCGCAGACGCATTCCACACGCCAGTCGTGTGTGGTGGAGAATAAAAGACCCCACTTTTCGGATTCCCACAGAAGATGAACTGAACCAACGCCCCTACTTGATTGGTTTTTTTCAGCGAGTGGATATGGTAGAACAAGTGGCCGAAAGGATTAAGAAAGACTTTCTGTTCAAGCCATTTGACTCAAACACCAAGAATGCGGAATTAGCCCAACGGTTAAGTCAAGAAGAATCTGTTGCCATCCATATACGGAAAGCTAATGATTACACTTCTCTCCCCTGGTTTGAAGACACATGCACTGCTGCATACTACACCCATGCCATCACTTACATGAAGCAACATCTACAAAATCCCCGATTCTACGTTTTTGCAGACAATTTCACATGGGCAAAAGAACACTTACCTCAAGAGTGTGAATGGATGGAATACAATGCTTTAGCTGGATGGGGGAGTCATTTTGATCTGCAACTGATGAGCTGCTGCAGGCACAATATTATTGCCAATAGCACCTACAGCTGGTGGGCAGCCTTTCTGAATCCCAACCCAGACAAAATAGTCATTATGCCCAACCACTGGTTTAATCCCCAATTCTATCCAGAGCCAGAAACAGCCCTCCAAGCAAAAGGTTGGGTTAGCCTTGACTGAATACCTTCATGATTTGCTGCGCCACCACATGTGGTGCTACTCTCGCCCTCAGTTCATCGCTCCATCGAGGATCAAAATCCACATGAATCACTTCTTGCATACGTTGGTGCAATGAAACAGAATCCCCGACCTTAGCTATGAGGCAGGCCCCCTCCACCAAAGCGTTTTGTGGAATCGCATCTGTAGTGACAACGGGTATTCCTGTACTAATTGCTTCCATAATGACCAATCCTTGTGCTTCACTCCGTGATGCGAGCACCAGAGCATCGGACTGGTAAAGCAATTCACGTACTCCCTGCTTATCTAAATCCCCATAGAAGATAACAGCGTCAGACCCTGCAAAGAGATTCCTCATCGCTTCACTCTCCGTACCTTTTCCTGCAATATGCAATTCCACACCATTCATCCCTTGCAGGGCTTTCGCCAACACATCGTAACCCTTACCATAGATGTCGCCAATAGCCAAGCAACAGAAGCGGAAAGGTCGGGCTCCTCTCGGCGCTCGCGGTCTATACGCAAAATAATCCACATCAATCATATTGGAAATGGGAGTGAACGCATAATCCTTTCCAAAGAATGGTGCCAAATCATCCACCAACTCGGCAGATACAGGAATCACATGATTGACATGTTCATAAGTATCCTTTAACAATAATCGTGCCCATTCCGCCTTTTTCCACCCTTTCCCATAAAAATGGTTGAAGAGACCAGAGGACAAATGTTCTGTGATGAAGAACGGAATGCCCTCACGCTCTGCAATCATCCGAGCCGCCACACCCGCCCACTGACAGCAATGTGCATGCAACACATCTGGACGTCCATATCGTTGCTTGTAGTCTTCATACATCTCTTGGACAATACGACACCAACGTTGCTGATTAGGACGAATACAACAAGGAACCGTTCGCATATAACTACGATACACCTCCACACCATTCATCTCTTCCCACCAACGATCACGCCGTGCCCTCAAATAGAATGATCCATCGACCGATATTCCAAGTTGTACACATGCCAAAATACGCACCATGTTGCCTTGAGTTTGCAAGGCACGTGCTTGTTCCAAGACGAAAAGTCCACCATGGGGAGGGAAAAAGGAAGGTATTTCGAGGATATGCATCATCGTATCTGTTAGAGTCTTATTCGAGTATAAAGATTGAACAGCAAATATTTCCACTCACTATGCCAACGAAGGGGGAAATATCCTAAGGTACGCAAAGCAGAGGTGATTTCAGTACGAAAAGCCTTGGTATGTCGCTGACGAAGCAAAAGACGAAGTGTGTCAACTGCCAAATAGTCAAGTTTATATTGCATACAAGCACGAAGTTCGGGTGATTGACTCGCTATTGTTTCCAAATGTCGCAAAGCAACCACCATATCACGAAGTCCTTTTTCCTGTTTCGTTGGGTCGGTGGTTGTAGTGATGCTGTCAGGGCGAAGGATGCGCTCATACCAATCAACATTTAAAGCCATGAAAGTTTGAGCCAGAGCGAAAGCGTGTGGCGTGAATGCCTCATCTTCATGAAGCATTCCTTCCACAAACGCAAGACCTTTTTCACGTAGAAAGGCTGTACGCCAGAAATAGCCCCATGCACAAGGCAACAAATTACGCCCCTGCATAAAAGTTCGGGCTGACATCAAAAGCTCATAGTCTGGAACATAACGGCGATAAGGCTTTCTCCTTCCATCAAACCCCTTTTGGAGGATATTGACACTATAGATGTCTGCATGATGTTTCTCCAACATATTCACTGGCACCTTCGCTGCAAACAAATGATCATCTGCATCCACAAAGCAGAGATATTCCCCCTTCGCCACTCTCATGCCCTCATTGCGGGCAGCACTAAGTCCCTTATTATCTTGTGTCAACACCACTATATCAGCGTGTCCCTTTTGATAGTTGGACAACAATGCAGCCGTGCCATCCGTAGAACCATCATTGACCACAATGACCTCATAACCGCGTCCTTGCATATCAAGTCGCTCAATACTGTCGAGACATTCCTTCAGGTATGGCTCGGCATTGTAGGCTGGTATGATGAAAGATAGCAATAGTGTATTCATTAGAGTCAGGATTTGATTCTGGCTTGACGATAACGTCTTTTTCTGAAAGCCCATTGAAGCAACCACCACGGATAGAGGCACACATTCAGAAGGATAAAGAGAGAACCCTCGCCACCACCACGCAACTCTGCCATACAGACACCAGCATCTTGCCACTGTCCCTGAAAAAGGCTGAATACCAAAGGCCGGTATGCTCGCTTATAACAATAAGGCAATCCCTGTTGCTTGAAAAACTGATTAGCTTGCACCATGACCCGTGTATAAGCCTTTTTCTTTTCTGCCATCATCTTTTTGCCCACACTATCTTGACGATTGCATACACAGTAACAAACCGAATCATCCACCAACACACGTTCTGCATAATGCCCTACAAGATAGGAAAAACGTACATCGTTCATGATTGGGGTTTCATCAAACTGAAGACCGTTCTGTACAATCACCTCACGACGGATTAACTTACACCAAGGTTCACTATGCTGAAAGCGCAACAACTGTTCACGTTCTTTTCCAGATTGCATCATCGTCCAGTTCAAACGGTCAGCTCGACTCGATGGACTTCCCGTCTTATCCTCAATGGCTTTGGCATTGAAGCAAATCATATCAGCAGAAGTTTGAGTGGCATAGCGATCGAGCAGGGCATTCAAAGCATCTGTATAGAAATAATCATCGGCATCAGCAAAGAACACGTAGTTTCCCTTAGCCGCCTTCAGCCCTTCATTGCGAGCAGCTCCCCCACCTCGATTGTTGGGCAACTGCAGGAACTCCACCATAGCGTACTTTTCTTTGAGGGTTTCCCATTGCGCTGCAAATTCCGCAGGGCTTCCATCGTCCACCACCACCACCTGCAAATCCGCACGAACAGGTATGGTGTCCATCAACCGTTCCAACAGCAACAGTTGATGGTAATGAGGAATGATCAGGGTGTAACGAGGAAACATTGTCTTTATTCTTGAATATAGATTCGTTGAACACGGTTACTGATGCCTGTGAGTACCTCATAAGGAATCGTGCCAAGCGCATCACTGAGCACGGTGACAGGTAAATGATCGCCAAAGATCTCCACCATATCACCTTCCTTGCAATCAATGTCCGTCACATCCAGCATACAGACATCCATACAGATATTACCTACATAGTCGGCTTTCTGCCCATTCACGAGACAATAGCAACCACGATTGCCAAGATGACGGTTGAGACCATCAGCATAACCAATAGGAATGGCTGCAATACGGCTGTCGCGTTCCAAGATAGTGCGACGCGAATAGCCAATGCTGTCACCTTTGGGCACATCTCGAATCTGCAAGATGGTGGTCTTGAGTGTCGCCACATTATTTAATATATGGTTGTTGCGAGCATTGATACCATACAATCCCAAACCAAGACGCACCATATCAAGATGATATTGGGGGAAGTGCTCAATTCCTGCAGAATTGCAGATATGACGGATAATCTTATGAGAATAAGCCGCCTGCAACTGACGGCTGGCTTGGTCGAAGAGGTCAAACTGACGATGAGAGAATGCATCAAACTCGTCTCCATCGCTGCCAACGAAGTGACTGAACACGGAACAAGGAACAAGTGCTGTCTGACGACGCAAGCGTTCGATAAGACGAGCCATATCCTTTTCTGGATTGAAACCCAGACGGTGCATTCCCGTATCAAGTTTGATATGAATGGGGAAATTGGTGATACCCTCCTTCTCTGCAGCATAAATCAGTTGCTCAAGCAGGTCGAAACTGAACACTTCTGGTTCAAGACTATAGTCAAAGAGCATCTTGAACGATGTCGTTTCTGGATTCATAATCATGATGTTGGCCGTGATGCCTGCTTCACGAAGATCTGCTCCCTCATCAGCCACAGCCACAGCCAAATAATCCACGCCATTGTCTTGCAAGGTCTTGCTCGTTTCCAGCGAACCCACGCCATAACCGCTTGCTTTCACCATACACACCATCTTGGTCTCAGTCTTCATGAAACGGCGATAGTAACGAACATTATTGACGAGGGCATTGAGATTAACTTCCAAAATGGTTTGATGCACTTTTAATGTCAGGAGGTCACTAACTTTGTCGAAACGGAACTGACGAGCACCCTTGATAAGAATGAACTCATTACGCAACTGCTCAAACACCTCACTGTGAATCAACGCATCTGTTGTACGGAACATATAATGCTCCATAGGAAAATAGGCTTCACAGGCTGTCAATTCATCACCCACCCCTATCACTTTCTCGATACCCCGTGAGGCTGCCATCTGAGCAACTCGTGAATAGAGGCTTCGCGAAGATTCTCCACTCTGAAGGATATCACTGAGAATGAGAGTACGGTGTTGTTTCTTCGTCTCAGGACGTCGGCTCATGAAATCCAACGCTATGTCAAGCGACTGTACATCAGAATTGTAAGAGTCATTGATGAGCGTACATCCATTCTTGCCATCCTTCACCTCTAATCGCATAGCCACTTGTTCCAGACGGCTCATACGTTCACACAGAACGTGAATGTCGCCAGTGAATACAGTCAAAGCTGTCGAAAAGCAGGTGATGGAGTTCTCTATGGAGGCATCATCAATGAAAGGAATGGTATATCGACCCACCTGACCTTCATACTCATATTGAATCGTTGCGTGGTTATTATCCTTCTCCACCTGACGCACCTGTAATTTGATGCGTTTCACATCCTCGGGCAAGGTTTCTGCACATCGTTGAATGGTAGCATCTTCTGAATTGAGAACCAATGTCTTGCAATCCTTGAACAACTGCATCTTCTCTGCGCACTTGATGTCATAACTCATGAAGTTCTCCTGATGTGCTGCTCCCAAATTGGTCATCACACCAATCGTTGGCTTCACGATGCGTTCCAGTTTCGCCATCTCACCAGATTGCGAGATTCCCGCCTCGATAATAGCAAGGTCATTATGAGAATTGATCAGCCAGACGCTCAATGGTACACCCACTTGACTGTTATAACTGCGAGGTGAACGACATACGTTATAATCTGGTGAAAGCAACTGATACAGCCATTCTTTCACCGTTGTCTTTCCATTCGAACCCGTAATGCCAATCACGGGAATGTCCAACTTACTGCGATGATAGGCCGCCAATGACTGCAAGGCCTGCAAAGGCGATTTCACCATCAGAAAGTTCGCTCCCTCCATACCAGAGACTGGAAGATGCTCTACCACAAAGTTTCGCACCCCCCTCCTGTATAGTTCTTCTATATACTTATGTCCATCATTCTTCTCTGTCCGTAAAGCAAAGAAAAGCGTCTCATCTGGAAAACAAAGGCTGCGGCTGTCAATGAGCAGCCAATTGATTTTCGCCTCTGTCGTTCCTTTTCGCTGTGCGCCTATGACTTGCGCAATCTCATCAATCGTATACATGTTTTATAATAGGTCGATGCTGTTGGCGTGCCCATTCCTTGGTTGCCTTTGCCACAGCGTCCTTGGTTTTATTGTCAAAGTAAGTATCTTGAAACCGTTGCCAGATATATTCCACCGCCTGTCCCGATGGATGTATCATGTCATCAGCATAAAAACGGTAGTCACGCAGTTCATCCATCATGATTTCATAGGAGGGGAAATACTCCACACCCATCTCATCCACTGCCTGTAACAGAATCCCCTTCGACACTTGATTCACATGATAGCCATCCCGCTTGTGACGAATCGGGCTGACCGTAAATATCACTTTCAATTGTGGATTCACACCTTCTAACAGTTGCAGGAGCATCTTCCATTGGTCTGCAATATCGTAGGCGCTCAATCGCTCCCTCACAAAAAGGCTGTCAGGTTGTTTGTGACAATTCGCCACCAGCATACCAGTCTCCTTTAATCGATAGATGATGGCTGTACCAAAGGTGATGATAAGCACATCCGCCCCTCGCAAGAAGTTCGCCACCTGCTGAACCGTTGCATTCATCCGCTCCACCAAAACATCTCTGTCCGCAGAAGAAAAACTGCTATGGTGCATCCATGAGTGCCAAATACCATCAGCTACCTCTTGAACAAGTTCTATAGAGTTTGCAGCATAGGCTCTTTCGCTGATGCTCCTCAACAGACTTGCCGCAATGCTGGCAGGATTATATAGGGTGCCAAAAGGATTGATCAATGCATCAAAACCTCCTCTTACCATCTTTGCTCCTATTTCATCAGCAAAGCACGATCCGACCAGCAGCACTTTCGCGCCAGCCTTCATCTTCCACTCCGACTGAGGAATGTCTATGCGTGTCATCCATTCCATCCATCCCATCTAAATGTCCATCACCTCAATCTCCATAGAAAGAGAACTCCTCCGTCTTACCGTCAGCCTTTGTAAAAGTACCTCCGTATGATTCCCCGCAATGCAAAAGTTCATCCTCCTCATCATATTCACTTCCACTGCTGTATTCACCCTGATAACGCCCCACAAACTCCTTGGTGGCAGGGTCGTAGGCATCTACCACAAGGTCACCTCCGAACTCAACATATTTACCTCCACCTTCAGATGGTTCTTCCTCGTTCGTTGTTACCTTATAGCTGACCAGTCGAAGCACATATATCGTGTCTGTAGTACCAATATTATCCTGAATGAATCGACTTTCATCGCCGTCAACAATAAACATCCTACTGCCTCCAGATTCCGTAAAGCCCGTCACGAGCCAAGTGATGATGTTACCTTGGGGAGCAGGAGCATCCGCCAAAGTGCGTGGTAATGCTGCAGAGACAACTTCTGAGGCAGTGTCTGATACAGAAACTACTGAATCACTGTCAGACAAAATGTCTGTCATCGTCTTCGTGAAGTTTCCACATGATGCGGTGCCCATCATGGTCAGGGCAGCAAAGGCTGCTATAAGCAGCGGCAAAAAAGTCTTCTTCATATTCATATTCGGGTTTTTAAGAGTTCCGTGGGCACAAAGGTACATATTTTTTCCCATTCACTCTTCACATTTCGTTCAAAAGTCGTAACTTTGCAGCCGCAAAGTGCGCCAACGCACTTACTTTTCGATTTCAACAAATAAAAATAAA
>JAFXVS010000012.1 GCA_017534815.1 Bacteroidaceae bacterium
TGCATATAGAGGTTGCAGTAGTAGGAACGCTTTGGATAGTCCTTCGACTTGCGAATCTCTTCTGTGTTGCCGATGATGAAGGAAAGTCCTGTCATCGCCATCAAACCTTTCTGTGCCGATGCCATGCAGAAATCCACATTGTCTTTCTCGATGTCGAAAGGAATCATACCTAACGATGAAGTGGTGTCTGTCACGAAGATGGCCCCATGCTTATGTGCCAAGGCACCAATCTCACGAATGGGGTTCAGAATGCCGGTACCCGTTTCATGATGGGTGGTATAGACGATATAAATGTCGGGGTTTTCATCCAAGACCTTCTTCACATCATCCAGATTTGGACGTTCATACACTGATGACTTCAAGTCGATATGAGGGAGTCCGTAGTATTGGCAGACCTCCACAGCGCGGGTGCTGTAAGCACCATTGTTCACTACCAGCACTTTCTTCCCTGCAGGCAACAATGAGTTCAGACATACATCAATGTTGATGGTGCCAGAACCACAGAAAAGGACTGAAGTGTATTTGTCCTCTGGGGCATGTGCCACCTTCAAAAGGTCGGAGCGCAACTGCTTCATCATTCCCGCAAACTCCTTCTCACGTGGGCAGATGTCGGGCACCACCTGTGCATACTTCACTGTATCAGTTGTCGTTGCCGGCCCAGGGTTCAGCAACACGTTTCTCTTGATCTTTTCCATATACATTATATTATATATAGGAACTATAGCAACTATAGGTACTATAAAACTATTCTTTATAAATAAGGCAGTACATGCTGTTCTGCATAGTTGAGGTCATCCACATCATCAATCTCATACCACTTCAGACCTTCCACTCGCAACACATACACCTTCATGATTTCCTGCGACATGGTGAGCAACTCATACTCATAACCCAACTTTGGTTTCTCCTCCACCTTCTTGGCATAGTCCTCACACATGACACGATAGAACTTGTTGGAGAGTTTGTGAATACCCACCAGTTCGCCTTTCGCATCCAGTTCTGTCTCAACCGTCGAACAACGTGTCAGCCTGTTTCCCTCACCATACTCCACATAGTATTGATCCTGGAATTTCGTCACAGGGGTGATGAGCATCACATCAGGTTCAGGACATTCGAGCAGGGCTGTAATCGCTTTCTTCTCAAACACCAGGTCGCTCTCCAACAGGAGAAAATCATCATCACCTATCACCTCACGACAATTCCACAACGTGTACATACTGTTCGTCTCAGCGTATCTTGGTGAAAACACGCATTCTATCTGCGGATAAACCTCTTTCAATGCCTCGTATTTCTCTTTCAGATACCCTGTACCAATGATGATACGCTTGATGCCACAGACCAGAAGTGTCTGAATGCTACGTTCCACCATGGAAAGATTGCCACACTCCACAAAGCCTTTGGGTACCGTTTCTGTCATCTTGCCAAAACGGGTACCCAAACCTGCTGCCATGATGACGGCTGTTTCTACCTGTCCATGCGCTGGGCGTTTTTCACTCTTATGATTGATCATTTGCCACTTTACTTTTTAAGAAACTCCATCAGCGCCTCCTTGTTCTGGATGGGCGTTGTGGTGGGTCTTCCTAAGTCTTTCCGGGCTCCCTTCTTCACTTTCACTTCTATGAGTCGTGGACTTTCGCCCCTCCCTTGCAGTGCGGCTTTCAGGTCTTGCAGATTATCTACTGAAACGACGGATCGATAACCACAAGCCGTTGCCACCATAGGAATATTGATACGCAATCCCACGGTAGGCTGACCACCCACAGAATCGTGCGCCCCATTATTGAACACCACATGGGTGAAGTTTTTCACGCCCATGTCTCCTACAATGCCGAGCGAGCCCATATGCATTATCGTTGCTCCATCACCATCAAAGCAATAGACAGGTCTTTCTGGCTGTTCTAAAGCAATGCCAAGGGCTATCTGCGAAGCGTGTCCCATAGAACCCACTGTGAGGAAATCACGGGCATGTCCCATTTGATTGTTGGCCCGGTATTCAAACAGCTCTCGCGAAATCATACCTGTGGTTGATACAATGATCGCTTCTTCTTCAATACTTCCTGCCACAGTCTGAATCGCCTCCTCGCGACTCATGGTCAGTCCTGACGCAGCCACTGACTGTAACTTGTATTCATCGAACGTGCCCTTCTGAATCACGAAGGCAAAAGCACGTTTGGTCTCATTCATATAAGTAACAGCCTCTTCCAATTGCAGGGTCAAATCAACTTCTTCAGTGGCCATGACAGTATTTCGTATGCCCATCGCATCCAACAATGGAATGGTCACCTTGCCTTGCTTCACGTGCTGCGGTTCATCATGTTTGCCTGGCTCACCACGCCAACCCACCAGCAAAAGGACGGGAATATTATACACATCCTCATCTGTCAGCGACATGAGTGGGTTCACCGTGTTGCCCAAACCGGAGTTCTGCATATACACCACCGGAATCTTTCCTGAAGCCAGATAATGTCCAGCCGCCAAACCCACAGCAGCTCCCTCATTGGCTGCAATGATGTTTTTCTCCTTGGGTGCGTTGTCTGTCAGATACGCACAAATGTTCTTCAACAGTGAGTCAGGCACTCCAGCAAAAAAGTCAATGCCGGCCTTTGCCAGTGACTCTACAAAGTATTTGGGTTGAATCATTCTTCTTCTTATTACTTCGTTCCAGGTATCAATTCCAATATCTCCTTGATTGGCATACAGAGGTCACGTGCTTCCTGTGCACGATGGTTTTCCAAGATGGAACGTGCCACCTTCATCATGGCAGGGTAGGCTGCGCGTAACATGTGATTCGCATAAATCACAATGTTCACGCCCCATTGCTCAAAGTCTTCTGTCCTGAACTGGTCATACGTAGTCGGCACAATCACGATAGGTACCTTTGTGTGTTTTTTCCTGAATTCCGTGCAGAACGCTTTGATATCAGCACCTGTCTTCTCCTTGCTATGAATCATCACACCATCAGCACCTGCCTCCACGTAGGCAAAGGCTCTTTCCAACGCATCAGCCACGGGCTTGCCTGCAATGAGACTTTCCACACGGGCAATGATCATAAAGTCCTTCGTCACCTGCGCGTTCTTTCCAGCCTTGATCTTATTGCAGAAATTCTCTATGGTGTCCTGCGTTTGAATGGCATCAGTGCCAAACAGTGAGTTTTTCTTCAGACCAATCTTGTCCTCAATGATGACTGCAGAGATACCGTTACGCTCCAGCGTCCTCACCGTGAAGACGAAATGTTCTAGTTTGCCTCCCGTGTCACCATCATAAATAATAGGCTTGGTGGTGCATTCCAAGATATTGGTCAAGTCCTGCATGCGGGTGGTCAAATCGACTGCCTCAATGTCTGGCTTTCCCTTCGAGGTGGAGTCCGTCAGCGAACTTGACCACATACCATCAAACGCCTCCATCACCCCTCCTTGTTCAATTTGCAAGTTCTCAATGATAAGTCCGCTCAAACCATCGTGTGCCTCCATGATTCTTACAATGGGCTTGGCTGCAATCAGTCTTCTCAATGATTTCATTCTCACTTCGGGTGTGGTGCCAATGCTCTTGATTTCCTCTGCCAAAGCTGACGAGTTGATGCCTTGTGTATAGGGTATTTCAATGACCTGACCGCCCCACTGCTTCATCACCTCAAAGACGTGCTCCCTGATTTCACTGTCAGCTCCCGTCTTCCAGTCATCACCATGAATGATGTAGTCTGGCTTGTATTTCTTCAAGTTCTCCACATAACTCCACTCTTCTTGAGGTACTACCTGGCTGACCCCCTTAATGTTCTCAATCACCGTCTTTCGCTGCTCATACGTCAGGTGGGGAATACGCTTATGTGTTGCTATTGCCCTGTCTGTAAACAAGCCAATCATCAGGTCGCCATATTTCGCCCCTTCATGGATGATGTTGATGAGTCCTGGGTGCATGATGTCACCGATCATTCCTAAATAAACGGTCTTTGCCATATCTTATTGTCTTACTTTTTCATAAATGCCCATCAACTGCCTTGCCAGTCGTTGGGGGTTAAATGTTTCCATCGCAAACGCTCTGCCACCCTCGATGCTTTGTTGCCGCAATGTCGAGTCTGTCAGCAGTTTTACCATCTTCTCACAAATGTCTTCAGGACTGTTGGGGTCTGCTTGCTGTGCCCATGGACCACCTGCTTCTGGCAGGCTGCTCACATTGCTCGTCACGACAGGACAACCGCATAATTGTGCTTCCACAACTGGCAGACCGAACCCTTCATAGAAAGAAGGATAAACCATCAGTTGGGCATTCTTGTAGAGTCGTCTCAGTTCTGTGCTGAACACCATCTCTGGCCACACAAACCGATCCTCCATCCCCTTCTCTGCTATATATCGCTTCACCTCATTCTTGTAACTTCCGCCACCTCCCACAACCACCAGAGGCAATTGCAGATCTTTCGGCATCAGTTCCATTGCTTTCACGATGCCTAACAAATTCTTCCGAGAATTGATGCTTCCTACATAGAGCATATAGGGTGCCACTTCCTCACGCTCCATAGGCTCATAATAGATGGGGTTGACAGGCTGATACACCACATCCACCTTTCTTTCGGGTACATTATAAAACTCCAGCACATCTCGTTTTGTGCATTCGCTGATGCAGATAATCCGATCGGCATGGTCGCAGGCATATTGCCATTTCATGTCGTAAATCTTACGGTCGTGCCAATGATACATGTCTGGAAAGGTCTTGAATGCCACATCATGAATGGTCACCACCGAAGCAATGCCAGAATGGAATAATCCTACTGGCATCTCGTTGCTCAATCCATGAAAGACCTCAACACCATCCCTCTTCATGTCGTTCACCAACCCGTAGGCTCTCCATACACTGCCTCTCACAACTCCTTCGGGCTTCACGACCTTGCATCCCCTCTTACCCATATAAGGCAACGTCACTCCGTTCAACCTCACCTTGGGTGTATAGAGCAAATACTCATGTTCAGGAAACTCAGCCGTCAGGATGTCAATCGTTGTCCTGCTGTGGTTCCCTAATCCGGTGAAGTTGTTGAAAAGACGTTTGGCGTCGAAACCTATTCTCATTTTCCATACAGCACGGGATTCGTGCTCGGGTCATTATACATCTTCATCTGTTTGTACACTTTCATGTACTTCTTGCCGTTCTCGATGTCCTCCAGCAGTTGGTCAATGGCCGTCGAAAGGTCTTTGCGCTGCTCCAAGAGCACATCCAACTTCTTTTGGCATGTGGCTTTGTGTTCAGCAGTGGCATCTTCACGCTCCACCTGCTCCTTCATGTGGTAAATCTTCAGTGCCAAAATGGACAACCTGTCAACGGCCCACGCAGGACTTTCCGTATTGATGGTCGCATCAGATCTCACGGGCGTATCCTTATATTTGGTCCAGAACCAGGAGTCAATCCTTTCCACCAAGTCTGTCCTGTCTTGATTACTCTTGTCTATCCGACGTTTCAGCACCAATGCTTCCACTGGATCAATCTGTGGGTCGCGGATAATGTCCTCAAAATGCCATTGCACCGTGTCAATCCAATTCTTCGTATAGAGATCATACTCAATCGTCCCTTCCTTGTATGGATTTACCATGGGCTGGTCAATATTATCGTGCACATGATAATCCTTAATCACCTGCTCAAAAATGGGGTATGCACGTTCCGTAAATACCATAAAACAAAGTTTAATGTTAAAAATCGCCACAAAATTAAAGTTTTTTCATGAAATATACAACTAAATTCTCCAAAAACGCTAACTTTGCCACCACATTAGACAAAAAAGCATAGCCCCAACCTTCCCCAAGCGCACTGCAGGTTGATTCCGAAGTCGGTGCCCAAGTTGGAAGCGAAGGGGCTTTTTTATATCCCTTTTGTTCCTATTTCAACCATTTTATAAATGGACAGCTATTGAGGATGGATTTTTTTTGTTTTCACGTTTCGTTTTTCACTTTTTCTTCGTACCTTTGCACCCGAATTACAAACGCAGGACTATTTATGGGAGGTTTTTTTGGAACCGTATCAATGGAGAAATGTGCGGCAGACCTTTTCTATGGCACTGATTATCAGTCACACCTCGGAACAAGAAGAGGCGGTATGGCTTCGTACAGCAAGGAAAAGGGTTTCTACCGTGCTATCCATAATCTTGAGAGCACTTATTTTCGTACACGCTTTGAGGCGGAACTGTCCAAGTTTGAGGGCGAGTCTGGTATCGGTATCATCAGTGATACAGATGCACAGCCGATGCTGTTCAATAGCCACTTGGGGCGTTTTGCCATTGTGACGGTGGCGAAAATCAACAATATGGAGGAGATTGCCGCCAAATTGTTGGATGAGAATATGTATCTGTCTGAGTTCTCGTCGGGCAAGATCAATCCGACAGAGCTGATTGGTGTGCTGATTGTCCAGGGTAAGAACTTCGTGGATGGCATCGAGAATGTGTTCAAGGCTGTCAAGGGCTCTTGCTCAATGCTCTTGCTGACGGAGGATGGCATCATCGCTGCCCGTGATGCTTGGGGACGCACCCCTATCGTCATCGGTCAGAAGGAGGGTGCGATGGCTGCGACGAGCGAGAACACGGCATTTGCAAACTTGGGCTATGAGACCACTTATTATGTGGGTCCAGGCGAGATTGTGCGTCTGCGTGCCGATGGCATGGAGCAGTTGCGCAAACCCAACAAGAAGATGCAGATCTGTTCGTTCTTGTGGATATATTATGGTTTCCCCACCTCTTCGTATGAAGGCAAGAATGTGGAAGATGTGCGTTTTGAGACCGGTCGTGTGATGGGTGAGACGGATGATACAGAAGTGGATTGCGTAGGTGGCATCCCTGATTCAGGTATCGGTATGGCTGTGGGCTACAGTGCCGGTAGTCGCATCCCTTATCAGCGTGGCATCAGTAAATATACACCCACATGGCCTCGTTCGTTCATGCCACCAAGTCAAGAGGTGCGTAACCTTGTGGCAAAAATGAAGCTCATCCCCAACAAAGAACAGTTGAAGGGCAAGCGTTGCCTCTTCTGCGATGACTCCATTGTACGTGGCACACAGCTTCGTGAAAACACGAAGGTGCTCAAGGAATTGGGTGCCAAGGAGGTGCACATGCGCATTGCCTGTCCCCCACTGATTTATGCCTGTCCGTTCGTCAACTTCTCTGCCAGCAAGTCTGAGTTGGAACTGGTGGCACGTCGTGTCATCAAGGACTTGGAGACGCATTCACGTACAGCCACAATGTTGGCAGACGCCCAGACTGCTCAGAATGTAGAGGTGCCCGCAGAACGCATCAAGGCATACGCCACCACAGATTCGCCCGAATATAAGGCGATGGTGGAAGAGATTGCACGTCGTCTCAACCTCGACAGTCTCAAGTTCTCCAAACTCGAAACCATCGTGAAGGCGATAGGTTTGGAGAAGTGCCAGATCTGTACCCACTGCTTCGATGGCAGCTCCTTCCATTCCTTGGAGGAAGAGAATAATAATTAGAAGAAGTTAAAGAAGCGTAACTTCTATAACTTCTCAACTAAGTAGTCAATGACTCGTTCATTGGCTACTTTTAATGTTTCACACGCATGGTGAAGGTTGCGGGAGAACTCTTCGAAGGTCTCAGCACCGCTGTCGCAGAGATCAGTGACGGACTTGACATAGAGGATGGGGGTGTGGAACAGGGAACAGATAAAGCCGACGGCGGCTCCTTCCATGTCTTTCAGCTCTCCTCCATATTTTTGGATGATTTCAAGGTCACATGGTTGCATGTCCAACGACGAGCCGGTTGTGACCTTGCCCATTTTCATTCCCAAGGTTTCAGCCAAGGCTTGACTCCCTTCCCAAACTGGGTAGTTGCCGAGACTTTGTGTGCCCCAGGCGTTATCGCCAGGCACTCGACGGTCGTGAAACATCACCCCATTGCCGATATACACTTCAGCAATGTCGGCTCCTTTTTCTTTAAAGCCACCACAAGTGCCTGAATTCACCACGATGTCGGGATGCAGACGCTGGATGGCACTCAGGGTGGCCATCGTTGCTGCTTCACACCCTATCAGGTCACTGCCTTGCTGCTGACCATTGAGCACCACGTCAAGGGTGTGTCCATTCACTTCTCCTTCATACAACATGCAGGGGAGGGGAGCGAAGAAACCCTCCACTTGTTGGATGCCATATTTCTCAATGAAAGGCTGGGCTTCAGCCACCATGGCCACTACATAACAAATTCTCATAGTCGTTTCTATTTTTTTGCAAAAGTACAAAAAAAATGAGAAATTAGGAATGAGGAATGAGGAATTGTTACTTTTTTTAATAAAAAAATGACTTCCATGACAAATAATTCCACATTCCTCATTCCTCATTCCTAATTAATTTGTACCTTTGTCCCACCAAAAACCTAATTATTATCAATTATCAAATACTCATCAATGAAGAAACTATTTGTTATTAGTTTGTGTGCCCTGTTCTTGGCAGCACCTGCCTGGGCACAAAAGAAGAGCGCCGTTTCGTTCGACTCTTACGAGTATGACTTCGGAACCGTCAATGCGGCAGAAGGCGCCATTTGTCACACATTCACATTCAAGAACAAGTCGAAGGCTCCTGTTGCCATCGGCAAGGTGGTACCCAGTTGCGAATGCATCCAGGCACAGTATGCAGAAGAGGCTGTTGAGCCAGGGCAGTCTGCCACTGTGATGGTGGTGTTCAACCCTGCCAAGTCCATTGGCAAGAGTTTCCGTAGTGTGGAACTCCTCGACAAGAACGGCAACACCCTTGGTGCCCTCTCCATCAAGGCGCAGGTAAATGAGGGACCTGCTCCACAGAAGTACCCTTATCAGAATACTTCCTTGTCTTATGCTGAGCGTGTGGAGAACCTCATCTCGCTGCTCACGCCTGAGGAGAAAGTGGGTCTGATGATGAACAAGTCCATCTCTGTAGATCGTCTGGGCATTCCTTCCTACAACTGGTGGAGTGAGGCTTGTCATGGTGTGCGTCAGGGTGACTACACCGTCTATCCTCAGCCTATTGGTATGGCGGCTGCTTTCAATCCTCAGCAGATGTACGACGTGTTCTCCACTGTCTCTGATGAGGCACGTGCCAACTGGAACCGTACCGATCACAATGACCCCAAGCTCTTCAATGTGCCGATGGGTGTCACTTACTATCCAGGCAACCCTGAACTGACTTTCTGGTGTCCGAACGTGAACATCTTCCGTGACCCTCGTTGGGGACGTGGTCAGGAGACTTGTGGCGAAGACCCCTACCTGAACGCTGTACTGGGTGTGCAGACGGTATTGGGTATGCAGGGTGATGATGACAAGTACTTCAAGACCCACGCTTGTGCCAAGCACTATGCCGTACATAGTGGTCCTGAACCACAGCGCCACTCCTTCAATGCTTCTGTGTCGATGCGTGACCTTTGGGAGACTTACCTCCCTGCCTTCAAGGCTTTGGTGAAGAAGGGTAATGTACGCGAGGTGATGTGTGCTTACAACCGTTATGAGGGCAAGCCTTGCTGCACCAGCGACCGTCTGTTGGTGGACATCCTTCGTCGCAAGTGGAACTACGATGCCATCGTGCTCACTGACTGCGATGCCATCAATAACTTCTACAATCGTGGTCAGCACGAGACACACGCTGGTCCACTGGAGGCTTCTGTAGATGCAGTGCTGAACGGTACCGACCTGGAGTGTGGTAAGGTGTTCATGGTGCTGACTGAGGCGCTGGAGAAGGGTCTCATTCAGGAGAGCACCCTCGACTACCACCTGCGCAAGAGTCTTTACGGACGTTTCGAATTGGGTATGTTCGACCCTGCCGATATGATTCCATGGGCAAATCTTACTGCTGATGTGATCAGTAGCGAAAGCAATAACGACCTTGCCATTCAGGCTGCCCGCGAGTCAATGGTGCTGCTCGACAACAGCAAGGGCATCCTCCCACTCTCCAAGAACCTCAAGAAAATCGCCGTGCTGGGTCCTAACGCTGATGATGTGGAACTGCTCAATGGTAACTATGGTGGTACGCCTACGAAGGCTCACCAGCACTCTCTCCTCGAGGGCATCAAGAACGCATTGCCCAACACGGAGGTGTTCTACAAGAAGGCTTGTGAATTGTCTGATGGCTATACGACTATTCATCACTTGCAGGAGTTCAACGGCGGTAAGGGCATCATGGCTGAGTTCTTCAACAACAACAGCCTCAGTGGCAAGCCTGCTGTGACGAACTACTACAACGAACTGAATTTCTCCACCTTTGGTGCTTGGGGCTTTGCACAGGGTGTCAGCAAGGACACATTGTCTGTACGCCTTTCTGGTCAGTATAAGGCTACCTTCACAGGTGATATGCAATATACCCTTTCCACGGATAACGGCTATGTGCTCAAGGTGAATGGCAACGTGGTGGAAGAGTCGAAAGGTGGCGGTGGTCGTGGCTTCGGCTTTGGCTTTGGCCGTGGTGGTGCCAACTATAAGTCTTTCCCTGTGAAGGCTGGCGAGACTTACGACATCGTGATTGAGTACAAGCATGGTAATGGCAACTTCGCTATGCTTCGTGGTGACATCTGTGAGCGTAAGCTCATCGAGTTCGATGACCTCGCGAAGGAAGTGAGGGATGTGGATGCCATCATCATCATCGGTGGTATTTCTGCCCGTATGGAAGGTGAAGGTGGTGATAAGCAGGATATCGAACTCCCTGCAGTTCAGCAGCGTCTCGTTCGTGCCATGCACGCTACTGGCAAACCTGTTGTCTTCGTCAACTGCTCTGGTTCTGCCATCGCATTTGGCAGCGTGGAAGGTCAGTATGATGCGCTCCTTCAGGCTTGGTATCCTGGTCAGGGTGGTTCGAAGGCATTGGCTGATGTGCTCTTTGGCGACTTCAACCCAAGCGGCAAACTGCCAGTCACTTTCTATCGTTCCAACAACGACCTGCCCGAATTCACCGATTACAGCATGGAGAACCGCACTTACCGCTACTTCAAGGGTGAGGCTCAGTTCCCATTCGGTTATGGTCTTTCCTACACGACCTTCAAGTATGGTCAGGGCAAACTCTCCAAGACTTCTATGACTGCTGACGGTAAGGTGACACTCACCGTGCCAGTGACCAACACAGGTAGTCGTGAAGGTGCTGAGATTGTTCAGGTGTATGTGAAGGCACTCGACTATCCAGAAGCACCGATTAAGTCACTCAAGGGATTCCAAAAGCTTTTCCTCAACGCAGGTCAGACGGCTCAGGCAGTCATCACGCTCGATGGCGAATCCTTCGAATACTACGATCCATCCATCGACGAACTCTCTACTCGTCCTGGACGTTACAAGATTCTCTATGGTAGTTCCTCACTGGACAAAGACCTCCAGAGCCTTGACTTTGTAGTAAAATAAAAGTAGTTAAAGAAGTTATCGAAGTTAACGGAGTTAAAGACGATACTCAAGCCAACAGGAAAAACAGTCGTCGAGCGAAGCGATAACTTCTCTAACTTCAAAAAATAAATGAAATGAATTTAAGATCAATCATGTGTGTAGCGGCTTGCCTTTGGGCAGCCGCTACTATGGCACAAAAAGTGCAGCAGTCAACTGTGTGTAATGCCGATGGCACAGTGACTTTCCGTTATGAAAACCCCAATGCCAAGGAAGTGCAGGTGGATGTGCAGTTTGCAGGCAGAAACCCCATGCAGAAAGATGCCAATGGCGTCTGGACAGCAACCCTCGGTCCTGCTGCCCCTGATATGTACCCCTACTGCTTCGTGGTCGATGGGGTCAGTGTGATGGATCCTCTGTGTCCGCAGTACTTCCCCAATGAGGGCTTCAAGAACAGCCTTCTGGAGATTCCTGCCAAGAATGGTGCTCTGGCACACGACATCAAGAACGTGCCTCATGGCAAGGTGGAGTACATCCATTATTATTCCCAGAGCCTGAAAGGTACGAATAACGCCATCGTCTATCTGCCACCAGCATACGATGACAAGAAGAATGCCAACAAGCGCTACCCTGTCTTCTACCTCATCAGCGGTACGACCGATACGGAAGAGGTCTATTATAAGGTGGGTCGCATGAACTACATCCTCGACAACCTCTTGGCTGAGGGAAAGGCGAAGGAGATGATCATTGTCCTGCCCTATGGCAACCCCACCAAACTCTTGCCTGCACCTCCACAGGGTGGTATGATGGGCATGGGTATGGGTGATGTGTTTGGCTCTGACCTCACCAAGGACCTCATGCCTTACGTGGAGAGTCACTATCGCACCATCAACGATCGTGATCATCGTGCCATTGGTGGTTTCTCTCGTGGTGGCAATCAAGGACTCTCTTGTGGTCTGACGAACCTCGACAAGTTCTCCTACCTCTGTTCTTATAGTTCCTTCACTTCCACGACACTCCCTGGAGGTGTCTATGACAACATTGCTGACACCAACAGCAAAATCCACCTCTTCTGGTTGGGTGTGGGCACAGACGACTTCCTCTATGGCACGGCGCGTGACTATATGGAGTTCCTGGACAAGAAGGGCATTCGCTCTGTGAAGGAATACACGCATGACAAGTATGGTCACACTTGGATGAACGCCAAGTACTTCCTCGACAAGACCATGCGTCTGCTCTTCAATCCTGAAGCTTCTGAGGAAGCCATGAAGAACGGACAGAAAGCTTTGGCTGCTACAGGCAAGGAGGAGGCATTCACCCCTGCTGTCATGGCACGTCTCTTCCCTCGTGCCGTTGTATCACCTGAATACAAGAGTGATGGCGTCACCTTCCGCATCAGCGCACCGAATGCACAGAAGGTGCAGCTTGAGATGGACAATATGCCAGAGCCTTATGCGATGGAGAAAGATGCTGACGGTGTGTGGAGTATCGACATCAAGGGTCAAGAGGATCAGGTCTTCAAGTATTGCTTCATCATCGATGGCATGAAGGTGGCAGACCCCAGCAATATGTTCCTCTCACCTGATAAGGGATTCAAGTACAGCATTCACGAGAATCCTGCTTCCACCTACAGCCTCCTCTCGATGGGCGACATTCCACATGGCGTGGTGTCTTACGACCTCAACAAGAACACCGCCACCTATTATCCGCCCACGACAAAGAACGTGGATGAACTGCCAGTCATCCTGCTCATCCCTGGGGATGACGACACCATGGAAAGCTGGTTCAAGGTAGGTGGTGCCAATGCTGTTGCCGACAAGATGTTGGCTGAGGGCAAAACCAACCCTTACATTATCACAACTGATACCTCCCTCAAGGATAGGGTGGTGGGTGTCATGCCAGCCTCCATCAACAAGACATGGAATTCTCGTCGCCTTGCACTGGTGAACATGCTTCAGGATAAGCCCACCAAAGTTGTCAAGGTGGATAGCTTCCTCAACAAAAACAAATAATAAAATGAAGGAGGATGCACAGCAACGTGCATCCTCCTTTTTATTTATTCATTCGTCTTTCACTTCGAGCGCAGCGATAACTTCGATAACTTCTTTAACTTCAATCTCTTGATTCTACTGGAACACTAAGTCGTGCAATATGCAGAGGGACTTCTCCTTGGTGTCAGACTTGAACTTGAAGAAGATGGCGTGCTGTCCCTTGAGATTACCTAATTCTGGGAGTGCTGTATGCATGATGATAGGCTCTTGCTTCATGTCTGCTTTCAGTTCGATAGTGCCGATCAACTTTCCTCCCTGCGATGTCCAAGGACGGTCTGCCATGATTTCGATGGTACCATCAACACCCTCTGGAGTGAGGTTCAGTAGGATCTCCACATCATCGCGTCCCTGTACTTCATCGAAATTGAAATACTTGTAACCTACGATGGAACCATCGGTGTTATTGACAACAGGATTGGTGTTGTAACGCAGGTCGTAAGGAGCGTTGTACTTCTCCTTCGAGGCCAATGCCTCTTCATTGCTCATACCAGCCTTACCACCATAGCCAGAGGCGATGTAGGAACCGAAGAACTTGTTGCGTGGCCATTCGTGGATGGCAGGCTTGGGACCCGTGTACCAACATGCGATACCTGCAGAGTGGCTTTCGAAGGGGTTGAGACCGTTGAGCGCAAAGCCGTTGGAATTATATTCACCTTCGGAAATTTCCACTTTGCCACCTTCTCCCTCTTCCACCTTCACTTCGATGGGGGCTACCATCGCCTGACGGGCATATTCATCTGTGCCTGTATGCCGATGATAGAAAACGTACCATTGTCCGTTGATCTCGCAGATGGAACCATGCGTGTTGCCGTCAGGTGTGGCAGAAGCGATGACATTGCCCTGCTCGTCTTTCTCACGAGCACGTCCGTCGATGATGGTGCCACCATACGTCCAAGGGCCAAGGGGATGGTCACTGTAGCAGTATGCCAAGGTGTAGTTGGAGGTGGGCAGACCGAACTCGCCATCTTCTGTGAAGCGGCTATAAATGAACACGTATTTGTCCTTGATCTTGCGGATGGAGGAGGCTTCGAAGAATTTGAACACACCCTCTTGATAACGTCCAGGAATCATATCCATGATCATCTGGGTGCCAGGTTTGATGGTGGCCATGGTCACAGGGTCGAACTCAGCAGCTTTAGAGCGTTCGAATCCCCAGTAGCCATAGACACGTCCGTCATCATCAATGAATACGGCAGGGTCGAATTGGAGTACACCATCCGTCTTGTTGGGATCAACCGGGCTCCAGTTGCACACTTCGAAGGGACCATCTGGACGATCACTCTTGGCAATCATGCCGTTACGCCCATCCGACTGGTTGTTGGGGAAGAGATAGTAGGTCTTGGTGCCGTCAGCATTGGTTTTCAGTGCCACGTCTGGAGCATAGAGCACGTCGCCCAGTTTTCCATCATATAAGTCCTCTCCTTTGGCATTCGTCGTAATGCTGAATATCACACCGTCATAGCGCCAGTTGTTGAGGCTATCGACAGAGGCAGACCACACCACTTGGTCACGTCCACAATAGCCGTTCACCAAAACATCGTGGGAGCCATAGACATAGACGCGATACTTCCCAGGTTGGTCTGGGTCTTCGAAGACGTAGGGCTCGCCGTCTGGGATGTGTTCCCAAAGAGGCAGGAAGGGGTTACCTACTGTGGTAAGTGCTGATTCCATTTCTATGGTTTTATTGGTGCAGGATGTTGCTAATGCTGTGCAACAAATGGCTGCCATAAAGGTCTTGATAATAGTATTCATCCTGTTAAAAGTTTTAGTCTCGGGGGCAAAGATAGGGATTTTCAATGAAAGGTGAAAAACGAAAAGCGAAAAAAATGCCACTCTTTGAGTCAAAAATGTATATTGTGGTCAGTTTTTAACTCCTTTAACTCCTTTAACTCCAATCATTAACTCATATACATTATGACAATCAAAGAAATAGAAACCGTTAGAAAGATGTCCAAGACCCCAACACTGATCATGTGCTTGGACGAACAAATCCAGTCATGCCGTCAAGAGAAACGGCTTGGCTCTGCCAACAACTATCTACGCACCCGTCAGGACTTCATCAGATTCCTCGGTACGATGGGAAGGAAAGACCTCTCGCTTAGGAAGTGTACGCCAGAAATCCTGGCAGATTATCAGGAGTGGATACTCAGCAGGGGAAAGTCACGCAACACCCTGTCGTTCCACATGCGTAACCTGCGTGCTGTGTATCACATCGCCTTGAACAACGGATTCACGCCGCCCTGTTCGCAACAACTGAATCCCTTCGAGCATGTCTGCACATCATCAATCCCCACACGTAAACGTGCGGCAAAGGCGGAGGTGATGACCATGCTGAACCAACTTGACATCTCTGAACACCTCAAATCCATGGGCAAACTGACCGGCAGAAGGTCGTTTGAGCGGATGGTCAGGGAGGTCACCTTCGCCCGTGACACCTTCGTCTTCTGCTTCTGTGCTTGCGGACTCCCCTTCGTCGATTTCGTCCATCTCACCAAGGAAAACATCCAACATGGGATGCTGTGCTATGAACGACAGAAGACGGGGACACACATTGAGATGGAGATCCTGCCACAGATGCAGCGGTTCATCGACCACTATGCCACGAACAGCCCCTACCTCTTTCCGATCCTGACCACCAAAAAGGTCGAAGAGTCCTATATCCAGTATCGCAAGGCCATCCGCAAGTACAACCATCGGTTGAAGTTGCTCTCGCAGATGCTGCCCTGCGACATCAACCTCTCCACCTATGTGGCACGGCACACCTGGGCAACCACCGTCTATCACAACGACATGCCCGAGTCCTATATCAAGGAAAGAATGGGACACTCCTCCTTGCAGACCACGCGAACCTACCTGAAATCATTTGAAAATCATAAGATTGATGAGGTGAACAAACGCATCATCGATGCCATCATCCAATAAATGCCATTGTGTGCAGATAAATGGCATTTTTCTCTAATTGTCTATTTATTAATATTGTACGAGGGCGTTAAATCATCAATTTCATCTCATAAAACAAAGAAAAAGAGGCTGTTTCAATAAATTCAGACCTCTTTTTCGCCTTTATATCAAGAATAATTCGTACCTTTGCACCCGCAAAAATGCCATTTATCTGCACACAATGGCATTTATTTGATGATGGCATCGATGATGCGTTTGTTCACCTCATCAA
>JAFXVS010000082.1 GCA_017534815.1 Bacteroidaceae bacterium
AAGGGACATGAAATATGGAGTCGGTTAGACAGCTTTCGTTGGTAGGGAGTAAATGATGGTATGCCGTATAGCTCAGTTGGTTAGAGCATCTGCGGAAAGGCAGAATGTCGGCGGTTCAATTCCGCCTACGGCAACAAATGATTTTCTTACTCATATATAACAACTCGGATTAAACTATGATTTATGAGCCATGAGGCTGTGAAGTTTGGAGGCTCTGTTTTTTGTGATTATGAAGAAGTGCAAGATTTGTGGTATAGAGAAGCCGGATGATAAGTTTAAGGCATTTCCGGGCAAGGATGGGACGCGGAGGATGAAGATCTGCAATACTTGCCGAAGCAGGAGAGACAGACTGAAGGTGTTGAACAGCGTGGATGCGTTGAGTGGATTTTCTGATATTGACTTGATATATGCTCTCCAACTAAGAGGGTATAGAATCATAACGAGATAATCTTTTTACATTAAGATACATTTTTTGTAATAAACCATTTATTGTTAAATTCTTGGGCGCAAGGATTGAGGAAGATTTCTCACTTTATCAATTAGAAGTGGATGATGCCCTGGGCTGAGAAGTTTGGGGCTGATTTTTGAAAAAAAGCCAATCGGGTAAACCGATTGGAACAAGATAATAACTAATAAATAAAAAGGCAAATGGAACAAACGGGAATTTTGTTGAGAAAATTGGATGAGCATTCAGGCGTAAGCCAGAGAACGGGCAACGCTTGGAGGAATGCTGAGTTCTTAATGGAAGTGCCAGGGCAATATCCACAGCACATCAATTTCACGGTGACTGATGGTCAGTCTGGACGTATCGCTCACTTTGAGAATCATATCGGCAAGACGGTGACGGTGAGTTTCGATATTGATGCGCATGAGTACAATGGTCGCTGGTATAATGAGGTGAAGGCTTGGGGATGCAAGGAATATGTGGCAGGACAGGCGGCACAGCAGCAAGCGGTACAACAGACTGCCCCAGCTGCTTCTGAGGCACCAGCGGCACCGATTGAGCCGTCAGCAGTGGCTGAACAAACAAAGTTGCATTTGACACAGATGGCTGAAGATGCCACAAGCGGAGAAGAAGGAAAGGAGGGTGAGGATGATCTGCCGTTCTGATGAATACTTTTGTGAGTGGTGGCCGCACGGTAAGGATGTAGAGGTCTTGAGAACCTGACTTGATAAGTGACGAGAGAGCGAATTACTGATAAGACATCCGCAAGGTTTTGGATAAAATGCGTAGGACTTGTGGATGTGTGGGCAAGTGTGGAAGGTTTGGCCGACCCACGCTCTCATTTTTTTTGAAATGGAACTATGAGCGAAGATAAAACAAATATATTACCGCCATTGCCGGAAAAACCGCCAGAACTGCTGAAGGATAGGAAATGGTTCGGAACAGACACAACAGGCTTGCTGCTCGATTTTGCCAAGCCATACACGCCTCCAAAGTGGACGCTATCGCACAACGGCATCAGCTTTGCAAAACGTGGCGACTTGCACATTGTAGGCGGTAAGGCAGGACATGGCAAGACGGCATTCATGTCGCAGATCATGGCTGCGATACTTAGCGGCAAGTTTGGTGGGATGCAATGCCAGATACAAGGTGATAATCCTTCGGTGCTTTACATCGACACGGAGCAGTCAGAAGATGACACCATCGCTATCAAGAACCGCGTCTGCACCTTGGCTGGCATTGACGACAACAAGCCAAGTGACCGATTCAAGGTGGCTCGACTGAGGGACACCACCCAGGCAGAAGACCGTTACAAGCAGATTCTTCAGCTGATGTGGGAGATAGAGCCAACGGTGGTGTTCATTGACGGTTTGCTGGATATTGTGAACGACTACAACGACCAGCAGGAATGTTCGGTTATCATCCGTGAACTGATGGCGTGGTCAACGGCAAAGAACATCTCCATGTGGTGCGTGTTGCATGAGAACCCAATGACTGACAAGCTGGTTGGCTCACTTGGCTCTATTGCTGAGCGAAAGGTGACGGAGGTGTTCATCATCCGAAAGCACAAGGCACCACATCAGGACAAACGCTTTAAGGATTTCCCCAACGTGTTTTTCGAGATAAAACAAACGAAGGCTCGTGGTAAGGATCAAGAGGACTGGTACTTCGTGGTGGAAGACAGGGCGATGGGTTGGGGTGTTCCTGTTGAACTTGGCGTGAGAGAAGAGGAAAAGAAGAAGTATGATCCACGCACCATTAAGGCTTGGATAACCAACCGACAGCAGAATGTAGAGTGGCCTGCATCCCGTTCAACCATCATCGCCAACATCTTCGAGCCTGAAGGTGTGGTGAATGAAGATGACCAGAAGGAGGTGATGCAAATATCTATGAATAGCCGTTTCTTCCTTGAGCAGCCAAAGGAGGAAATGAAGAAAGGACAGAAAGTGCCAAGGCTGTATATTAACGAACAACTGATATTTCCATTTTGACGATGAGAAAAAACAACTTTATCAAGGAGGACGGAAAACTACCAGATGGGATGCCGTTCAAGAAGGGTGACATTATCACCTACCTGCGAGCAGAAAACGGAAAGGTGACAGAACGAGAGGTCATCCTTCTCGACAAGATAGAAGAGGGTGCTCAACTGGACATATTCGGACAAGCTGCCTTGACTGATTGGGGAACAGTCACAACAGACCCATTCGAGGCAAGCAGGGTATGGCACAATGGAGGTCGAGTACGCTATGCCAACTTCTACGAGATGCGAGCTTTTATCAATGCACTTGTGAAGAAAACACAAGGTAAATAATCCTCATGCGTGTGTGCGTATTCATGCGCGATAAATATTTTTTATTCTATAAAAAAATATATTACACACGCCCAGGCAGGCGAAGCGCAAGGATGGGCAGCCCTTTGTGCCCGTTGATATGGGCGGGCACTCAAAGGGCGAACAGCCCACGGGAAACCTTGCGCACGCACACGCGCAAAAATAGAACATATAAGGTTGGGGCTTTTAGAGAGATATTAGGACAAAATAATTCAGGTTAACTTAAACCAAACTTTAAGTTAACTTGAACTTTGCTTTAAGTTAACTTGAATAATGATTGACGATTACACCATCAAACGCATCAAGGACGCGGCAAGCATTGTGGATGTGGTTGGTGAGTTCTACTCACTGAGGAAAAGCGGCACCGAATACGAGTGCTTATGTCCATTCCATCAGGACAGGCACATCGGATCCTTCAAGGTGTCGCCTCGAAAGAACATCTACACTTGCTTCAGCTGTGGCGAGACGGGTGGACCTGTTGACTTTCTGATGAAACACGAAAGCCTCACGTTTCCCGATGCGATACGGTGGCTTGGAAAGAAATACGGCATCGAGGTGGAGGGAGCGGAGCAGTTCGTGGTGAAACCTTCGGCACCACACACTCCTCCCCCACCCCTTCCGTTGCTTGAATTGCCTCCGACGATGGTGAAAAGGACGCTCGATACGACCGACGACAACCTATGCAACTGGCTTCGTGGCATCAAGTGGGACGCGGCACAACGGGCACGAGTGGCGAAGGTGCTGAACGCCTACATGGTGGGACACTCGAAGGACGGGTTGACGGTGTTCTGGAACATCGACGAGGAAGGAATCATCCGAACAGGCAAGATGATGCTCTACAAGCCCGACGGCCACAGGGACAAGGAAAGCCGTGGGAACTTCAGCTGGATACATACAAGGCTGTTCAAGGCAGGAAAGTACGACGGAGAACAATGGGAGGCAAAGAAGACGCTCTACGGAATGCACTTGCTGAACCTTGCACCACACGCCACCATCAACATCGTGGAGAGCGAGAAGACGGCACTCTTCATGGCTATCTGCTACGGTGGCATGGTTCGGAACTTGTGGATGGCTTGTGGTGGAAAGACCAACCTCACACGGGAGAAATTGAAACCGCTGATTGAGCAGCGTCGTGACATCTTCCTCTATCCCGATCACGACGGCATCGAAGAATGGAAGGAGCAGGCAAAACTCATCGACTACCCCAACCTGTACGTGAACACCAAGTTTGACCGTGAATGGTGGCGACCAGAGGATGGAGAGAAGGCAGACATCGCTGACATCCTGTTCCGCATCATTCAGGGAAACAAACAAGTGGCAAGCACGAAGGTGGTGGGGGACGTGTTGGAGGAGATGGCGAAAGAGAACCCCGTGTTGAAACAACTGATAGAAACATTTGACCTACAACGAATATAACCTATATGGAAGAAAAAGAAAAATTCGTGCCGATGGGCACTAAAGTCAATCCAGCGATGGCGGTGGTATGGGATGCGATATGTAACGCTCTTGAAACGGACACCTACCACCTGCTTCAGCACTTCATCCAGGCGATGATTCGGGCAGCAAGTACGCAGCATGAGAAGTCGCCGGAGGTGGAGAAACTGATGAATACACTCGACTTAGATGTTGGATGGCAGAACGCTATCAACCTCTGTGCGCCGAATGGTAAGTTGAGCATTGCTCAGCTCATTCTGATTGTTGAGCAGGAGGACAAGGAAGGCTTCAGTGCCGTGATGCTCGACAAGCCTTTCATGGGTGAATGCCAACAGACGGAGAATGTGAACTTGATCATTGAGCGCATCATTCAGGTTGGCACGAAGAAGCTCTACCAGAAGTTGCGCGACATCGGAGCGAAGATGCGGTGCAAGTGGTTTGTGGACGTGATGCTAATGATGATAGAAGACCAGGACATCTTGCTTGATGAGAAGTCGGACAAGGAGGAATCGACTGGAATCAATGACTTTGCCGAGAACAACAGGAGAGTGGAATATGGAAAGCGGACAAAGAGGGTGAAGCATCGTTCAACGGATGAATATATCGAGCAGGGTGTCATCACCTTTGATCCTGATGATACGCCGACAGGATTCGACGGAATACCCAACAAGAGTGAAGAGGCAAGGCAGTGGCTTGAAGAGAATAGTGATTACAAACCTTTTTGTACAGAATGGTAATATGGCAACAAAAGAAAAGACAAGAGTGTTGCGGACACCCGAGATGGTGCTGACGGCACGAGGACATGTTGTGAACAAATGGTGTGGCAGTTGTGCCTTCAAAGAGATTCAAGCAGTACCTGATGGTAAGGTTGAAGGATTAAGGCATTGTCCGAAGAAGAACATCTATGTCGAGATTGATGACATCTGCAGTGAGTGGGAATTGGAAGAAAAGATTGCAAAGTTGTAGGTTATGCTGAAACCAATGCAAGAGGACACGATGTTCGTGCCAAATAACGAAGACTATGAGCACATCGGATTCAAAGGTGGTGCGGCGTGCTATCCTCAGCTGTGGCCAGAAGAGATGGCAGGGGAAGGAGCTATCTACCGAAAAGCCATTGAAGACCGTGAACGGTGGGGAAATTCGCTTCCATCTATTGAGGACATCATAGAGAGAGGAAAGTGGACAGCACCCTCGAAGGATGATGCACACTCATACAAGACATGGGTGACAGGTGTGTTGACAAAGTTGGCCGACGAAAACGGATGGAAGGTGTTGTGTGAAATTGTTGACAGATTCGGCGACATAGTCAACGTCATCTATCATATACCACCAACGCCTGACACGGTGACACTGCCTGTCAAAAGGAAAGAGCCACCACCACCGCCAGACGAAGGAATCAACATCGACATGAAAGCTCTTGAAAAGCACATGGGCGACATGATGCCACCATCCTTCCGATTGAAACATAACAAGCGCGACTGGCAGGCACCCACCGACCGAAAGGAACTCCAAGACCTTGCCTGTGCGATGCTGGCAAAGGACAACGGATGGCAAGAAGTGCAACCAAGAAACATGTATATATATAAAACATTTTATAAAATATGAACAAACAAATCAAAAGACCAAGTAAGCAGACGATCAGAACAGCATTGCGTCAACTCATCCAGGCAAACGGATGGGAGGTGCTGTGGAGAGAGAATGCAACCAGCGAATGTGTGGTGTATAAAGCAAGATGAGCGAGAAGAAGAAACGGCTGGCATGGAGGTGCAACAGCCTCCAGCAGCAGCGGGACAAGGCGGAGATATACAACTCGAAGGAGTGGAAGCAACTGCGAGAGGCGAAGCTCCAGAAGCAGCCGATGTGCGAGATGTGTCTGGAGGAAGGCCGCAAGCGAGGCATCAAACGTGGATATGTGCGCAGTGCAACGTGTGTGCACCACATCGTGCCCATCGAGACGGCGACCACCAAGGAGGAGATGTGGCGACTAGCCATTGGTTGCGGGCTGTCGGGGCTGATGAGCCTGTGCCGACCGTGCCACAACAAACTCCACAACAATGCCGGCTACCACACCAAGGAGGCGGTGCAAGAGCGCAAGCAGTCAGCCTTTGAGCGGTGGAAGGCCAAGCAGCATCGACAGCAGCCACCGACCGACAGCGACGGCTCGACGTGAAACCTCCCCCTACCTTTTTATCCAAAAGGGCCTCGGATTCCCAAATCCACTTGCCCTTATCTGAGTTGATTCATTACATCCTAAAATGTTCGGGTAAAACCGTACGAAGCACAATCTGTTCGGGCAACCGCCACACCTTTGAAGGGCGCGAACCACTGATAACTGATTTTCCCACT
>JAFXVS010000083.1 GCA_017534815.1 Bacteroidaceae bacterium
ACAGTATCCAGCATTATGAATGGGTACAGATGAAGCAGGACGTTGAGGCAATGCTCAAGCAGGGACACATGCAGGACGTCCATGTGCTGATGCAGGAGTTTTACGAAGGTTATCTGTGGGGACGGATGGAGTCGCGCGACGCGTGGTTTTTCATTGATTTCGTGGCACAGCGAGATGAGAATTTAGGGGCATGGGCAACGGGCAAGGTCGAACCGATGGAACTTGTTGAACGCTGGATGGAAACAGGTGATTCGCGGACATTGATGTCATTGCTGACCCAATTGGGACGGACGGGATACGAAACGGATTGGGAGGCATTGCGCTCAACGCTGGACGAGAAACTGCGCCGCATGGAAGTGGACGGCACTCGGAACGGGATGAAAGAGACGGGGTACTACTACTGCCTGCTTCATGCCTTTACGATGATCATGATGTCGGCACACACTAAGGAGAAAAAGATGGAGCTGTTGGGACTTTTCGATGGCAACTGGGGGTTCCTACGCTACATGTACTCTGTGATGACCCGCACGATTATCGGTTTCCGTTTCGCAAATTTTGCATCCCTAACCAACTGCCTCACCAACGACAAGGAATTTGAACCGTATTATCATCTGTACCATAGTCCCCTGAAGGAACGATTCAATGAATTATGCACCAAGGGAACGAAAAAGGAGAAGTTGGAAAAAGCCCTCCTAAAAATGGAGCAACGCATGCAGCAGACTTCTCCCTCTGATGAACTGGACGGACTTTGCGAGGTGCTTTTCCCTGAGGATTTTCGGGATTTGCTCAACCGGCACCGTCCAAAGAGCTACCAGGAATTGGAGGGTGAGATTGTACATATCAAGGATGAGATGAACGTCACCATAGATGCCCTGAACAGGCAGGTTCGAGATTTGGCTGAACGATTGAGTGCCGCTGTGCAAGCTTCTGTGCCTATCAAGGAGATAGAGGATGAGCTGATGAGGTTCCAGTCGAGAGAAGCCCTTGCAATATACATGCAACTGAACTTGTTGCTTGTCGGAAACACAGCTTGGCAAGCACGGACATTAAGCATTCGTGACATGATTTTAGCCAAACAACAGAAGGAAATGCAGATGAGCAACACGTACATAACGGCAGAACCAGGCTCACAAGTGAACGCCTTGGTGCAGCAACAGACAAATAATGGCATTGACCCTAACCGACAAATTACAGCATTATGAACGAACCCAAGATAAACATCACTGTAATGCCCGGCGCTCAGATGAATGGGTATGTGAGGGAGCAGAACAACTATTTCGGATCTGTTCAGAAGATTGAAAGTAATGATGATGTCAAGGCTACTCCTATTGCTGAAGCAGAAGAGATAAAAACAACTGCGCCTAATCAACCTGCTGCGAATAGTCAAGAACGGAATGAGGAACTTTTCCATTTCATTCATCCTGAGATTGAGGATGGTGAGGCCTGGCGTATACACGATGCGGTGAAACGGGTGGTGAAGCATCAGGGAATACAAATGATATGCCAATACCTTACGCAACTAAGGAACGAGAAGAAAGTGTTGTTACCCCCCAATCCTTCGGCAGCATACACCGAGCTCGTCAGGATGGGGATGCCTGATGGTGAGGGTTTCAACGAAACCACTTTCAGAAAGTACTATAACAAGCCGATTGCTCCTAACGCGAAATAAGGACTATCGGGACACCATAGCAAGCATCAGAATCGAAAGGTTCTGGTGCTTTTTTTGTGCTTTGTAGCGAACAGAGTAGAACAATTCGGAGCAATTCAGAACAAGTTAGAACAGGTCAGAACAGGCCACTTTGAAAGCCATTCTGCCTCCAATAATAGTACTTACCTTTGCATCGTCTTCCGAGATGAGCAGCCGATTTTGTGAGTGGGCCATCCTTAGAAAGGCGGGAGCAAAGATATCCGTTATGGAAACAAAAATCTTAAAGGTTGTACGCCAGGGTGAGGCCTTCAGCGTACAGAGTTCAAAACAGGAGGCGGGACAGATCCAGAAGTGCAACATCGTGTTGCGCGAACTGGGCGGCTCGAAGTTTGAGAACGAGTTTGTGTGCACGATGCTGGGCAATCTGGCGGAGTGCAGGTTCTACGAGGGCGATTTGGTGATAGCCACGCTCCGCTTCTCTACGCACGATTTTCAGGGGCAGACGTATCAGGAAATCTTAGCAACTGACATCGTGAAATTAGGTAAATAACATCATTAACTTGGGTTGAAGCCGAGGAGATTCATATGAGCATCATGAGTTCAAGAAGTTCAAGAGTTCAAGGTGTTGGCGCCAAAATCTGAATGCTTCTTCTCGCAAATTCAATCCAAAAAATGACTAAGAAGGATTCAAAAGTCCAGCAGATTCTGGCTGGCAATGTGAAGATGGACACATGTACGTCTTTCTACGCCAATGGCGACGTGAATATTATGCCCTGCCCATGGGAGTGTGATAAACAAGTGACCGCCGGTGGCAGACGCCAACCCAAGGGACGCATGACCATAGAGGAGGACGGAACGAGCTTCTTCAGGGCATATCGTCACAACAGCGGCAGCCGATATGAGCACCTCTACATGACGGAGAACGGCGAGGTGAAGCGCACACGCACGAACCTCATTGTGAAGTTGGTGCTGCCATTGGGTATCGGACGCATCAAGATGATTGAGGCGTTGACCACACAGATACATGAGATTATCAATTATATTCGTTCACTGAAAGATAACACTTGCTGGGTATGAGAAACATAGCTATTAATCCACGACAGAACAAGGAGCAGACAAGGGCATTCGTACAGGAATGCCCGCTCCACGACTACGACAAGCTGACGAAATCACCAAGGTTGAAGCAATTGGAACAGCGCATTAACGGCACTCAGGAGGAAGAGGAACAGCGCCGACTGAAAGGTTATCTTCCTTTCCGCTGCCCGCACTACACACGTTTCCGCGACAACTACCGTGACCGTGAGCACATCGACCCTGAATCGTTCACTTGGCAGACTTGCGTTGATATTGATGACCCCGAGTTGGTGGAGAGGGCGAACATGATGTCGTCGGCGCTTGACACTTCGGATGAGACATGGAAGGGCATGATGCTGCACAAGGATTATTCCATCCGCAGGAAACTGCACATCGATATTCGTCTGCCGCTGGGCATGACGGTGCCCGAGGCACAGCGTGCCTATTGCAAGGCGCTCGGTGTGGAATGCGACACATCCTGCTTTACACCTGAAAGGTTTATCTACATCTCACCCGCCGATTTTGAAATCTATCGTGCAGAAGGGTGGTATGAGCAGCTCTCTGAAGAAGAAGTGGCTCTGCGCCGCAAGGCTTACACGGATAGAGGACTGAGCATTGACGGACGGACAGAAGACGGCTCATATTATGATAGTGTAGAGTGTAGAGTTGAGAGTGTAGAGTCAGTTGAAAAGGTTGATAGTGCCGCCAATGGCGAAGATGTAAAATTCCCTTCCGATTTCAAGGGTATTCCATACACTTCTATCATCGCTGAGTATTGGCGCAGAACAGGTGGGGAACCCTCGGAGGGAGAAAGGAATCAGCGGTTGCACAAGCTGGCGGCCAATTTGAGGGCCATCTGCAGCGACTCGGCGGAATGGCTGCTGGAGGTGATGCCTCGCTACGGACTCTCAGAACATGAGATGAGGAGCATTGTCCATTCGGCTTGCAAGGAACCCACCAGGGGGTCGCGCATGATGGATCAGATTGTCATGGCTCTGACAACGACCACTGAAACGGATGAGGCATCGGATGCCGAAGATGACCAACTCTCAACTCTCAACACTCAACTGTCAACTAAAAAGATGCCGCAAGGGGTGAAAGAATCCATTGATGCTGTGGGGCCTGCATTGGCCATGCCTATCGTGACTGCCATCTGTCCCTGCATCGGTGCGTTGGCAACAGGTGTGGTGCTGGATGTGCACGGCAAAAAGAGGGGCTTGAACCTCATCGCTTACATCGCTGGTGATTTTGCATCAGGCAAGGGTGATATAGACCCCGTGGTGGATGCCTGGATGAGTGAGGTGGCTGCATTGGACAAGATGTACCTGATGCAGGAAGAGGAGTGGCGGGGCAAGAAACAGGCGGCGAAGAACAAGAAGGAACAGCCTGAGGAACCCAAACTGCCTGTCCGCTACATCACCTTGAACACCACGGTGGCCAAGCTTGCAGAACGTCTCGCCAACACCGAAGGCAAGCATGCCTTCTCGTTCACGCCCGAGGCTGACACGGTGGCACAGAAATGGAAATCGGCCATGAGTGACTTTTCGGTGATGCTTCGTCAGAGCTACGACGGCAGCAAGTTTGATCGTGAGGCCAAGAGTGTGGAGGCTGTGAACGTCCACATTGAGCATCTCCTTTGGAATGTCTGCATGTGCGGAACCCCCGATGCGCTTTATCGTGTGGTGTCGAACTATACCGATGGACTTCAAAGCCGAATAGCGGTGGCTCGCACACCCGACAACACCTTTGCACCTCTGGAGGATAAGCCCTATGTGCTGACCGACCGTCAGACAGAACGTATTCAGCAGATAGCCCACCTGTTACCCTTGATGCAAGGAGAGGTGGTGCTCCCCAAACTCGAAGCCAAAGGACGTGAGTGGCTGGAGAACATTCGTCTGGAAACAATGATGAATGACGATAAGACACGTGCTCGCCAACGTCTTCGTTCTTGTGTGACCGCACAAAGGATGGTGTGCTGCCTGATGCTCTGCAAGGTGTGTGAAACGCTGATTCAGAAGCATGGCGTGAATGGTGCGGAGGCTCATCTGAAACAGCATCCCAACCTGTGGAAGGAAATGCTCCTGAAGGCGCAGACACCACAGATGCTGGAAGTGTTTGATGTCATCGCGGACTCGCTTGTGGAGAATGCCCTCTATTTCTTCCGCAACCGCATCGAGAACGCATTCAAAAGCCGTGATTATGTCGGCCAGAGTTGTGAGCGGACAAGGCGCAGCAAGAATGACTCCATCTATGAACGGCTCGACGTACAGTTCACCATCGAACAGGCCATGCAGCACACGGTGATTGCCAAAGGTGAAGGTGTTTCCATCAACACCATCAGGCAGATGTTGAAGAACTGGAAGAAGCAGGGTCTTATCGTGCAGACGGAGAACAAGGTTTTTCGCAAAGTTTATGGGTGATGGAGTGGTCATTATGGTCAATTGTCAATTGTCATTAAGGATTTTGAAAATGAACATTGAGAATACCCAAGCATGTTTCGTGCAGCTCTGGCTTCGGCTGGAGCGCACGAGACGCCTCCTCGGAGGTCAGTACAAGCGCTTCTGCATCCGCCGCATCCTGCAATCGTGGTTCGGCACACGTGCCACCGACGACTTCATCTGGGAGGTGTGCAACCGCATCGACATCGATGACGACCCCGTCTGTGCCTATGACGAGTTGCCCCCTCCATCGCTCAATCCTCGCGTGCACCGCGAACTGCTGCGAGCCACCGTCTCGGTCTGCTTAGGCATTGGCATCCGCAAGGTGAACCTCAAATGGCTTGACCAGGCCTATTCCATCGCCTTTCCGGGAAGCACGCCCATCAATGTGAACAAGAAGAAAGGGAAACGTAAAACCAATAACAGTAAGAATCATGAACATCAGAAAAAGAAAGCAATTGCCGAGGGGACTGCGGAATCACAATCCCCTGAACATCAGGAAGAGTGACCAGCTCTGGAAGGGTCAGACAGGGAACGACGGCGCGTTCTGCATCTTCCTCGAAAACAAGTGGGGCTACAGGGCGGCGTTCCGACTGCTGAGAACCTACAACAACGTGTATCACATCTATACGGTGCGCGAGATCATCAGCAGGTGGGCGCCTCCTTCGGACGGCAACAACACCAGAGGGTACATCCAGAGGGTGTGCGAGATGGCCTGTCTGCGTGAAACGGACATCATCGTTGCGGCCTCGCACGATGTGGAGCAGCAGGAGAACGTGAAGCTCATGGTGGCGGCGATGGCCTGTGTGGAAAACGACTGCAGGGAGGAGATGATTGACATGCGGGAAGTCGATGCCGGCTACGAATTAGCCTTCGGAAAGTGACGAAAGAGAAGCCTGTCCTGATGGATGGGCTTCTTCGTCTTAATACCCTTTGTATTCGTTGATATATTCCATCACGCTGTCGATGGCATCCTGACGCATGTCGAGATGGAGGGAACCGTCGTGGAGGACGTTGTTCACCACTTTGTACACCATGCCCCAGTCGCTGTCGAGATAGACTTGGGCGTCGATGAGTGATGTGATGAATGCCACTGAGAAACTCTTGCTTTTGTCTTTCTTGACAGCTTTGTGCCCTAATTCCTGCGCTTCCTTCACATCGAAGTAGTCGCTCATGGCTTTGGCGTAGGCATAGACTGCGAGTGTGCCGGCATCGAGTTTCTTGACGAGTTTGTCTGTCGTCTTTGCCTTATAGCGCTTTGACAAGTATTCGTAGAGTTGCTCTCCAGAACTCTTGCCCTCGAAATTCCAACTGATGGCATTGATGACAGCCAGACGTACGTCGATGGGCGACTTCTTATTGGCAAGAAAGTCGAGTATGGAAACGGGGACGTAGGGGTCTGCGTCATCACCGTGCAAGTTCAGAGCCATCTGTACCATAGGATGGTCTTTGTAGTTTTCGGCGAAATCGGTGGATGTGAGGGGCGAGTCTGCCCACATGAGTGCCCACGAAAGGGTGAGCAACAATGCTGTAAATAGGCGTTTCATAACTATAATGATTTTAGGGCTTGTTTATGTTTCTAAACTTTAATCTCTAAACTTTACTTGAGTCCTTCCCAAGTGCCTCTGATATTCTTGCATTGGGTGTAGAGGGCAGGGCAGTTGAACACCTTGAAGAGTTCGCCTTCGCGAACCTGAATGATTTCCACGCTGCGCTGTTCTGTATCCCAGCCTTTGCCCATCATGTAGATGTACATCACGCGTCCCTCATACATCTGCATGTCCTGATGCTTGTTCACGCTGGCACGCATGTTCACAGTGTAGGGAGACTTAGGCGAATAACCATTCTCAGGCGTTGCTCCCTCCAACACGGCAGCTGGCAGGTATGGCTGATGATATGAGTCATTCTCTGGAGCATACTGCGAGGTGCCAAACTTCTCTTTGAGTTGTGAAAGCACAGAGTTTACATTGGATGGGTAGTTGATGAGACGGATGCACTTCTCACCTTCAGCACGATTGCGACCATAAATCGCCATCGCCATCGGCATCATTGCAGCCGTACCATAAGGTGTCTGGCCCAAAAACTCCGTATATACCTTCTCAAACTCCTCGTAATTTGAAGGCACATTGGTAAAGGTGACCATACCCGTAGCGGCGGGAATGTAGGTCTTGATGTTCAAAGTGCCTTTCATCGTGTAGGTGTGTCCATTCGCTGTGAAAGACGATTCCTTGCCAGCCGTCTTGGTCAACGCATTCATGCCTTGTTCTTTCACTTCTTTCTTGGCCTCATTCTTGAGTGCCTGCTTTCCTCTGTTGATCAGTCCGTTCAACTGTGCATGAGCCACAGTGTTCATGCTCATCAGCAGCACTGCTGCCATGATGATACGATACATGTTCTTCTTCATATTCTTTTAATTTTTAAGTAATTAATTAGTAATAGGTTTGTATATAATTGTTCTTTGATGATTCATCGTCCCATTAGTTTGCGTAGTTTGAAATACAGGTTCTCCCAAAAGCAGAATACTTGGTATGAACGGAATGGATAATACCCCAATTTGCATTTGAGCGACCATGAGATGCGCTGGCTTTCGATGGTGGGGAGCATGCGCTTGAATAGTGTCTGGATATCCTGATGCTCTTTGGGGGTGAAGGTGTCGCGATGCTGAAAGTAGAACATGTAGCAACCCACCACGTTGAGCCAGCGATGTGTCTCTGCGGCATCCAGTATCTTCTGCTTGTCATTCAGCGTCAATGATTCCAGCTGTCGCTTCATGGACTCGTCTGCAACCATTTTGTCAAATCGGCGGATGTTGCAAGCATGGGTAACGGATGTATCATGAAGACGGTAGTAATACTTACCCTGGCACATGATCACTTTGGTGGAGGTGAGGAAATGCAGATGAGTGGCGGTCTCGTCGCTATAAACGTGAGAAACTTCATCATAGGGGAAGCGCTTGTACATGTCTGCCTCCACCATATAAAGACCTGGTATTGACCAATTCAGGCTCAGTAGGAAGGCTTCTTCTCCGCTCCATTCTGTCTTGTCGCTTCTGATTGGGAAGGTCTCTTCTTTTCCATCCCCTTCATGGTGCAGGATAAGTTGAAAAAGAACGCATTGGGCTTGTGTCTCTTTCAACGTCTTGTACGCCTCTTCCAACGCATCAGGTGTCAACCAATCGTCGGCATCCAGCGTGGTCACGTATTCGCCCTTTGCAAAGGTCAGTCCCAGCTTTCTGGTCAGCGTGACGCCGCTGTTGACTGGTGTCTGCAACAATTGAAAACGTGGGTCAGCCTGTGCATATTCCTGCAGAATGGCGAAGGATGCGTCAGTGGAGCAATCGTCGATGCAGATGAACTGGCAGTCAGTCAGCGTCTGGTTCTTGAGGGAATCCAGGCACTGGCGCAGATAAGGCTCCGCATTATACACCGCTGTCAATACCGTCACTTTCGCCATAGCCGTTTCTTGATTTTGGGAATGATTTGTGTCTCGTTCTTCAGCACGATGAATGAGATGGTGCCCGATATGATCAACATCGCCGCCGTCACCAACCTCATGCGTGGATCTTCATGAAGTGCAGTCCATACAGCCACAGTAAAACAAAGGACTTGCGCCACATAGAGCTTTATCTTGCTCCAGTCTTGACGATAGCCATAGCTGATGCTATAGACGATGTGGATGACCACCATATCCAAGCATCCAGCCACAGAAAGCGCCCAGCCTGCTCCTTCGAGTCCCCACCACTTGAACGCCAACGGTATGGCCGCAGCGATGAAGATGTCGTAAACCAGTTCTGTGATCATGTACATACGTGAATCGCCTTTGGCCAGCGCCAGATATGCAGTCGGCAAGGTGAAGGCCTTGAATAGTACATAGAATGAGGCGCAAGTGGCCATTGGCACAGCGTCCACAAACTTCGAAGAGAAGAGCAATGGCACCAGTACGGGCATAGCCAGCACGAAGAGAGTCAGGAGGGGAGTCATGAGCAGTACACCCACCTCTATCTGCTGATTGATGGTCTTGTTCATTCGCCTTGGGTCGTGCTGAGCTGCTGACAGGCGTGGGAAGTAATCAGCCTCGAAAGCCACAAACACCAGATTGGCATAGCTGACAGCCAATGTGTAGCCGCTGGTGTAGAGACCTACGTCAGCCAATTCACCAAAACGGAAGATGAGCGTGCGGATGATGTATTCAGCCCCTTGTCCGAAGATGCCTGCCACGATATAGCCCAATCCCAGTTTCAGCATTGGGATGCCATTGATGCACTCTTGCTTGAAGGACATCGATATGCGCCAAGACATCACCTTATTGGAGTAATAAAGATGAATCGCCAGCACGACGGCATTGGACAGCACCAGCGAGCAAACAATTCCTTCAATTCGCCAGAAATAGTAGATGGGGGTGCAGATGACCAAAGTGGCGACGGCTCCAAACACAGCAATGAGCGCCACTTTCTTCAGTTGTTTCATGCCCTTCAGGATGGCCATCTCGCCTCCCTGCACCGTCAACATACCCACCATCAGCGAGAGCGCTGCGATGTGCCAAGTGTAATCTGCATTTTCAAATGTCCAGATGCTAATCTGACGGCACAGCACCAAACAAATCAGCACACCCAACATACCTGTCAGCAGACACAGGGTGCGAACGGTGCGCACAAAGTTCTTCACCTCCTCCTCTGTGCCGTGATCGAAAAGTTCTGCCACATGCTTGACGGCACTAAATGAGATACCAAAGTTGGTGGATTGGTTGATGAGTTTGACTACATTGCTGAAGAGGGTGATCAGCGCCAAACCTGCAGGTCCAAGAAACTCCGACACAATCTTGTTTCTTGCCACAGAAACAAGCATCGTGATGCCCTGAACGCCACCAAATAGACCTGTGTATTTGATGACGTGATCGTAGGTCGCATCACTCTCTTGCGCACTTTCTACCAACGTATTTGGAGTATTTTCTGCCATCTTCGGAAAAATATTGTGCAAAGATAATGCTTTTTTCTCGAATAATAACTAATTTTGCATCGAAAACATCTACTCAATGAAAATAGTAATACTTGACGCATACACCGTTGACCAGGGTGAACTGACTTGGGACGGACTTTCAGAACTGGCAGAAGTGGAGGCTTATGAACGCACTTCGCCCGATGAGGTGATTGCCCGATGTAAGGGTGCAGAAATGGTGCTCACCAACAAAGTGGTGCTTGATGCCGCAGTGCTGAATATGCTGCCACGATTGCAGTATATTGGCGTGCTTGCCACAGGCTACAACGTCGTTGACCTCGAAGTGGCCAGCCGACAGAACATCGTTGTGACCAACATCCCTGCTTATTCTACAGAAAGTGTGGCTCAGATGGTTTTCTGTCATCTGCTCAACATCGTCAGCCATGTTGATTACTACGCTATCGAGAACCGTTCTGGACGATGGAGCCAGTCACCTGACTTCTGTTACCTCGACCACAACCTCTTCGAGCTGAATGGCAAGAAGATGGGCATCGTCGGCCTGGGCAACACAGGTATGGCCACAGCACGTATCGCTGCAGGATTTGGTCTTCAGGTGTTTGCCGCCACTTCCAAAGATGAGGACGATCTTCCTTATGGTATCAAAAAGCTGGATCTTGACACGCTCTTTGAACAATGTGACATCGTTTCACTCCATTGTCCGCTGACGGATGACACCTTCCATCTGGTGGATGCAGATCGTCTTGCCACCATGAAGCCTTCCGCCATCCTCATCAACACGGGCAGAGGTCCTCTTGTCGATGATGCTGCTGTGGCTGAAGCTCTCAACAATGAACAGATTGCGGCCTACGGAGCCGATGTGCTCACCACTGAGCCACCTGCTGCTGACAATCCGCTCCTTTCTGCCAAGAACAGTTATCTCACTCCCCACATTGCATGGGCAACTCGTGAGGCACGTCAGCGACTCATCAATATCTGCACAGAGAATGTCCGTGCATATTTGGATGGGGAACCTGTGAATCAGGTGAACTGATTTTTTATGACTTGAAGATTTCTTCTGGGTAGGTGATGTCAGCGAGGAAGAGGGCGTTGCCTGGTACAGATGTGCCTGCGGAGCAACGGTCTTTCCGCTCGATGATCTCACGAAACTGTTGGATGGTGAGAACGCCACGGCCGACATCGAGCAGGGTGCCGACGATGGCGCGAACCATGTTGCGCAGGAAACGGTCGGCGGTGATGGTGAACTGCCATTTTGAAGTTGAGAGTTGAGGGTTGAGGGTTGAGCGTTGTGAGTTGACCTGTGTCCACTGGGCGTGCATGATGCGGCAGTTGTTGGTCTTCACGTCGGTATGCAGTTTGGAGAAGGACGTGAAGTCGGTGTAGTCGAATAGGGTCTTAGCCGCCTCGTTCATCAGGTCGAAGTCAAGCGGCTGGGGGAAGCGATAGGCGTAAGGGTCGAAGGGTGTCTTGGCCGTCACGATATTATATATATATGTACGTGAAATGGCAGAGAAACGAGCATGGGCATCGTCCTTCACGGGCACAATCTTGTGGATGGCTATGTCTTGTGGCAAGAACTTATTCAATCGATACGCTAATTGCTCATCCGTTTCTTGTGTGGTGTCAAAATGCGCCACCATGAGGCTTGCGTTCACTCCTGCATCTGTCCGTCCAGCACCTGTCACTTCGATGGGTTCACGCAACAAGGTGGAGAGTGCCTTGCCAAGCACCTCCTGCACGCTGATGCCGTTGGGCTGAATTTGCCAGCCGTGATAGCGTGTGCCGTCGTAAGATAAATAGATGAAATACCTCATGGCGTCACGCGATTATGGAAGAACACGCGCTTCAAAGTGCTGCCCATGCGGGTGCGAGGCGCATGGATGTTTGCTTTGTTACGATAGAAGTGCCAGAGGAGAAATCCTGCAAAGAGGGAGGCCACGCCGTCGGCTGCTGTGATGCTCATCCACACGCCGTCTGTACCCCAAATCTCAGGGAAAATGAGAAGGAAGGGGACGAGGAATACCAATTGTCGGCTGACGGACATGAAGATGCTCTTCTTCGCCATACCGATGCTCTGGAAGAAGTTGCCCGTCACAATCTGGAAGCCCACGATGGGTGAGAGGAGGCAGACGATGCGCATACCTCGCTCAGACAACTCGCAGAGTTCCGGGTCAGTCGTGAAGAGCTGGACGGGATATTCGGGGAAGAACACGAAGATGACGAAGTCGATACACATGACGATGGTGGCCAGAATGATGGATTTTTTCAGCACCTCGTTCACGCGCTCAGGTTGTTGGGCGCCAAAATTGAACCCTGCGATAGGTTGCATGCCTTGACAGATGCCCAGCACCACCATGATGAAGAGGAAGGTGACGCTGTTGATGATGCCGTAAGCAGCAATCGCCACATCACCTCCGTGTCGTGTCAGACCCTTGTTGATGAGGATGACCACGAGGCAGGCGCAGAGCTGCATAGCGAAAGGTGACATGCCGATGGAGAGGATGTTCTTGACGATGCGTTTCCTCAGGCCGAAGATGCCGCCATGCAGATGGATGAGGTCGCGCTTGTTCGACAAGACAGAGGCTACGTAGATGAGGGCGAAGACCTGTGCCAGCACGGTGGCGATGGCGGCACCCTTGATGCCCATGCCGAAGACGAAGATGAACAGGTAGTCGAGGATCCCGTTGATGATGACCGTCGCGATGGTCGCCGACATGGCCACATGCGGATGCCCTGTGCTGCGAAGCGCTGAGTTCAAACCCAAGTAGAGATGCGTCACCACATTGCCCAGCAGGATGATGAACATGTAGTCGTGGGCATACTGGAGGGTGTTCTCCGATGCGCCGAAGAAGAGCAACAGCGGGTCGATGAAGATGAGTCCGAGCAGGCCGACGAGGATGCCGATGATGATGTTGAGCGACACGAGATTGCCCAGCACGCGCTCAGCCGTCGCATAGTCCTTCTGTCCCAGTTTGATGGAGATCATCGTCGAACTGCCCACGCCCACCATCGCACCAAATGCGGCGCTCAGGTTCATGATGGGGAAGGTGACCGCCAGACCGCCCAGCGAGAGTGTGCCGACGCCGGGGATGTGTCCGATGAAGATGCGGTCCACCATGTTGTAGAGCGATGAGGCTGTCATCGCCACCACCGCTGGCACTGCGTACTTCATCAGCAGTTGTCCGATGGGCTTCGTTCCCAATTCTTTTGTCCTGTTATCCTGTTGCATATCTTCTAATCTTAACCTAATCGTTAACCTTTACCTTAAAAATCGCTGCAAAGGTACGACTAAGTGAGAGAAAAACCAAATGAAATCACTAACTTTGCACTCAAATTACAAATGTTATGCAGAAAATCATTGAAGTGAAGGGTGGGGAAGTGCGGCATCCAATGATGAGGATGAACGCGCCCATTGACTTTGAACTCCTGGCGGGTGAGCAGCTGGCCATCGTGGGTGACAACGGCAGCGGTAAGACGAGGCTCGTCGATGTGCTGACGGGCAAGTGCGCGCTCATGCCGATGAACGGGGTGCGTTACGATTTCGCGCCAAGCAAGGCGAAGATGGTGAGCGACAACATCAAGTACCTGTCGTTCCGGGATTCTTACGGGACGAACGAGGGCGTCTATTACTATCAGCAGCGGTGGAACCAGAACGACATCGAGGAGACGCCGCTGGTGAGGGATCTGCTGGCGGAGTCGTTCCGTGTGGCAGAAGAGGGGTTGACAAGGAAGACGGTGTTCGACAAGTTTGTGGTGAGGGATGAGACACCTGAGCAGGAGGCCGCACGGCTGGCGCAGGAGGAAGCGGATAGGCAGGCGATGCATCGCGAGCTGGAGAAGGTGAGGAAGCATCTGTATGAGGTGTTCCATCTGGAGCAGCTTTTAGACAAGCATATCATCTTGCTGAGCAGCGGAGAGTTGCGGAAGTTTCAGCTGACGAAGACGCTGCTGACCAATCCGCGTGTGCTCATCATGGACAATCCCTTCATTGGGTTGGATGTGACGGCGCGGACGCAGCTGTCAGAGTTCCTGACCCTGCTGACGAGCGAGACGAACGTGGCGGTGGTGCTGGTGCTGTCGAAGACCGACGACATCCCCGACTTCATCACCCACGTAGTCGAAGTGAAAGACTTGTGCGTGGGGGAGAAAATGACGCTGCAGGCCTTCAAAGAGAGTAGGGAACCAGTGCCGGCACGGATGCTGTCGGCGGAGAAAGAGAAAGCGATTTTGGAATTAGGAATGGATACGCATTCACCAGCAGGAGATTCAATTCCTCATTCCTCATTCCTCATTCTACAGTCATCGACTTCCGCAGCGTGAATATCCGCTATGGCGAGCGCACCATCCTGAAAGATCTCTCCTTCACCGTGAAGGAAGGCGAGCACTGGGCGTTGAATGGCGAGAACGGAGCGGGGAAATCGACCCTCCTCTCCATCGTCTGTGCCGACAATCCCCAGAGCTATGCCAACGACATCGTGCTCTTCGGACATCAGCGTGGCAAGGGCGAGAGCATCTGGGACATCAAGCGCCACATCGGCTACATCTCGCCCGAGATGCATCGAGCCTACATGCGGGACGTGCCGGCCATCGACATCGTGGCGAGCGGACTCAGCGACGTGTCGGGTCTCTATCGCAAGGCGAAGGCAGAGCAACGGGAGGTGTGCGAATTCTGGATGGACATCTTCGGCGTCAAGGAGTATGCCGACACGACCTTCCTGAAGCTCAGCAGCGGCGAGCAGCGACTGGTGCTCCTGGCGCGAGCCTTCGTGAAAGACCCCTCGCTGCTGATACTCGACGAACCGCTGCATGGTCTCGACCTGAAGAACCGCCGACTTGTCAAGGACGTCATCGAGGTGTTCTGCCAGCGACCCCATAAGACCCTGCTGATGGTCACGCACTATCGGGAGGAATACCCAAAGAATATTGACCACGAGATATATCTGAAGAAATTATGAAACTGATTTACTTTCATGGATTCGGTTCCTCCCATGCCAGCGGAACCGTAGAGACATTGCGCAGGGAGTTGCCCGACGACGAGGTGGTGGCTCCCGACATTCCCGTCGATCCCGCCGAGGCCTTGCCCTACCTCAAGGAACTCTGTGCCCGCGAGCAGCCCGACCTCATCGTCGGCACCAGCATGGGCGGCATGTATGCCCAGCAGATGCGCGGCTTCCGACGCATCCTCGTCAACCCCGCCTTCACCATGTCCACCAACTCCAAGGTGCTCAAGACTGGCGAGTACCACTTCTTCAACGGACGCCACGACGGCGCCAAGACCTTCCGCATCACCCGCGACATCATCCAGCACTTCAACCAGATGGAGCGTCAGCAGTTCAAGGACATCACGCCCGAGGAAAAAGAGCGCTGCTGGTGTCTGGTCGGCCTACACGACACGACCATCACGAATGCGGAAGCGCTCTTCAAGAAGAACTACCTGGCCGACCACGTCATCCGTTTCGATGGCGAGCACCAACTCACCGAGAAGGTCATCAAGAAGGTGGTCATCCCCTTGATCAAGCAACTCAAAAATTTTTCATAGACAGAACATGCGTGTTTTAACGTCCAAATGATCCGAAAGGGGTTCCCTTTCAGGTCATTTTGGTGCATGGGGCACCTGAAAGGCTGCCGTAATTCATTTTTTCTGAAAAAAGTTCGTGAAAAGTTTTGCCATTTCGGAAAGTTGCCGTACCTTTGCACTCGCTTTCGGGAAGCAGCCGGGGCGCGGATGCTCCGGTGGCATTTTTTTGCCCGCTTTTTGAAGGCTGAGAACTCGATCTTTGACAGACTGCGAACAGAATACAAGACAAGCAGCGCGCA
>JAFXVS010000084.1 GCA_017534815.1 Bacteroidaceae bacterium
GATGACGAGCGGGGTGGTGTAGCGTCGCTCGTTTTCGTAGAGGGCAGGGGAGATGAAACGGTAAAGCTCGAAGATGATGTAGGGGGCTGCCACGATGATGCCGACGTAGAAGCTGGTGGTCATGTGGACGATGAACTGGCGGGTCAGTTCTGTGTTGATGAGCTGCACGTCGGGGGATGTGCCAAAGATGGCTGGCAGGAAGTGGGGACTCTTAGGGGCAAAGATGACAAAGAAGACCTCGTCCTTGAAGAGAAAGGCGAGGAAGGCGAAGAGTGCTACAACGATGATGCATCGCAGCAGCACTCGGCGCAGTTCTTCAAGATGATCCCAAAAGGTCATGCCTCTGGCTCTTGTGCTTTGTCTTCTTTGGAAGCTTCATCTTCAGTGGTGGGCTCCTTCATCCCGTCCTTGAAGGCACGGACGCCTTTGCCGGCACCACGCATGAGTTCAGGTATCTTCTTGCCTCCAAAAAGAAGGAGGACTACAACGAGGATGACAATGATTTCGGTCGTTCCAAGACCTAAGAATAAAGGCTGTATCATTTTGTAAAGTTGAGAGTTTAAAGTTTAGGGTTTAGAGTTTAGAGTTGAGGGTTAGAGGGTGTTTTGTTTGAGTTTCTCCACGAAGTCGTCGATGCGGCGCAATTCTTGTGGAATGCGAATGTTCTGAGGACAGTGAGACACGCATTTGCCACAACCGATGCAATGGTTGGCTTGTCGCAACTTGGGGACAGAACGGTCGTAGCCGACGAGGAAAGCACGACGTGCTTCACGATAGTTCTCTGCCTGCTGATTCTCTGGCACGTTGCCCTTGTTCACACATTTATTGTAATGTACGAAGATGGCAGGGATGTCGAGTCCGTAGGGACAAGGCATGCAGTACTTGCAGTCGTTGCAGGGAATGGTGGGGTAGGAAACATAGAGGTTGGCGATTTCGTTCTCGAGCCATTCTTGTTCCTCTTTGCTGAGGGGTACCAAAGGGCTGTAGGTGCGCAGATTGTCTTCCAGATGCTCCATGTAGGTCATGCCACTCAAGGCGGTGAGCACGTTGGGTTTGGTGCCCACATAGCGGAACGCCCACGATGCCACGCTGTCTTCTGGCCGCCGCTGCTTGAGGGTCGCAACGATATGGTCGGGCATCTTCGATAGACGACCTCCCAAGAGGGGTTCCATGATGATGGCAGGGATGCCGCGTTTCTCCAGTTCTTCATACAGATAGACGCCGTTAGGATTGAGCGGGTTCCCGTTGTTTGCTGTGTTCCAATCCACATAGTTTAGTTGGATCTGCACGAAGTCCCAATGGCATGTGTCGTGTTTCTCCATTAGGTGGTCAAACACAGCGATATCGCCATGATAAGAGAACCCCAGGTTGCGAATCACACCCTTCTCACGTTGTTCCATCAGGTAGTCGAGCACACCGTTGTCGATGAAACGTCGGTTGAAGTTCTCTATGCCACCTCCACCTACAGCGTGCAGGAGCAGGTAGTCGATGTAGTCGGTCTGCAGATACTTGAGCGAATTCTGGAACATCTTCACGCTCTCTTCGTGCGTCTGTTGTTGAGGTGCGAAGTTGCTCAACTTGGTGGCGATGAAATACTTCGAGCGGTCGTAGCCAGACGCTTTCAAGGCGATGCCTGTACTCTCCTCTGAATGTCCCTGACAATAGGCAGGACTGGTGTCGAAGTAGTTCACCCCATGATCGAGGGCAAATTTCACCAGCTTGTTCACCGTCTCCTGGTCAATCTCTTCCTGTGGTGGCGCACTGGGGTCTTTGGTGGGTGTGACAGGTTTGTTGGGCAGACGCATCATTCCATAGCCCAAGATGGACACTTTGTCGCCCGTGTTGGGGTTGGTGCGATAGGTCATCTTGTCCGTTGGGATGGCACCCGTGTGGTGTCCTGCCGGGTCGAGGTCATCAAACTCACCATCTGTCTTGTTGACACAAGCCGCAAGGGTTGCTGTGGCAGTTGCGGCGCCTGCTATCTTGAGAAAATCTCTTCTATTGATTTCTTTCATAAACTCTAACTTTAACTCTATACTCTAAACCCTATACTCTAAACCCTAAACTCTAAACTCTCAACCCTCAAATCTCTCGATGTGTTTCATGTCCTTCCACATAGATGGCGCTGAATGGACGAGCAGGGCAGAGGTACTCGCATTTGCCGCAACCAATGCACTTCTCGTCGTTGATGACAGGAATCATGAGCAGGTTGTTCATGGCGCGCCAATCCATCGGATTGCCGTCGGCATCGCACCATTGGCCGTCTGCATTCTGCGTGATGCTCTTGTCAACCGGCACCATCTGAATGGCCTCTGCAGGACAATGGGCTGCACAGCTGCCACATCGCTGCTCTTGCGAAGCTGGCAGACAGTTCTCCTTCACCCATACGGCATGACCAATCTGGATGGCGGTCTTCTCTTCCTTCGTGATGGGCTTGATGGCACCTGCCGGGCAGACATCTGCACAACGTGTACATTCTGGTCGGCAATAGCCATTGTCATATTGCATTTCTGGTTGCAGGAAGTGCGCCAAATCCGTCGATGGGCGCAACACGCCGTTGGGGCAGTTGGCGATGCAGAGTTGGCATGCTGTGCAATGTTGTTGAAGGTTTGCAGCAGAAAGTGAGCCTGGAGGCGTGAGTGGCGTCTTGCGTGTGGGCGTCTGCTTGTCTTCGATGACTGCTATGCCGCCATCAGTTGTTTTCTCTTGAGCCTTGAGGGTGGCAGCAACGGCTGCTGTTCCTGTGATGGCGATGAAAGAGCGGCGAGAGAGGTCGGAAGAAGGGGCTTGGCTGGTTGGACTAGATGTGCTAGTTGAACTAGTTTGACTAGGTTTACTAGTTTGGGTGGAGAGCTTGATGGCTCCTTTGGCGCAGACCTGTTGGCAATCGCCACAAGTGATGCAGCGGGTGTAGTCAAACTTGACGGGCTGACCCTTCTCCACCTTGATGCAGGCTGCCTTGCAGTTCTTCTCGCAGAGACCGCATTGGATGCACTTGTCTTCGTCCACCTGCATCTTGAGGCGTGAGTATTGGGCAAGGTAGCCCAGAACGGTGCCTACAGGACAGATGGTGTTGCAATAGGTGCGTCCGTGCAGGAAAGCAAGGACGAACAAGATGAGCATCATCACAGCCGAAATGATGAGAAGCAGGGTGGGGTTGTTGTGTGGCTCCACTTGGTAGAAGAGGTAATTGTCCTGTGCTTCAGACCAGTCGGCCAGCAGGTTGTTGATGCTGATGTAGAAAGGCTGCAGCATCGAGGCCACCATACGTCCGTAGGCGCTGTAAGGTGCCAGCAGCACTGCTCCAGCGTTGAAGCCAGCCACCAGCATCACAATGAAGATGACGAGCACAGCGATTCGCAGCCAGGTCTTTGGCTTCGAATAACTGTACTTGTTGGCAAACTTGGCCTTTTTGTTCTTGCGGAAGATTTTCCATTTGCCTATCCACGCAAAGAAGTCCTGCAGGACACCCAACGGACAGACGATGGAACAATAAATACGCCCCAACACAAAAGTCATCACCAGCACAATCGCAATGGATATGCCGTTGAGCGCCAGTACGCTGGGCAAGAATTGCAGTTTCGCCATCCAACCAAGAATGGGCTGCATCGTTCCTGTGAAGTCAAGGAACAAAATGGTGATTCCCACCCAAAAGATGATGGCGAGAATTCTGCGGATTGGTTTTAACATTGTGTTACTTTGTGTTATTACAGAATTACGTGTTGTAAAAGATAGTGGCGACAAAATTAGGAATAATTTTTTGAAAAACTACAAAAAACAGCAAGCTTTTTTCTAAAAGTTCCGTTTTTCTTTGTCGTGTGCTTACTTCTTCGTACCTTTGTGCTGTTTTTTAGTATAAAGCAAAAGAAAATGGAACAGGCACTTTACGTTTACAACACCCTGACCAGAAAGAAAGAGGTGTTCCGCCCACTGCATGCGCCACACGTGGGCATGTACGTCTGCGGACCTACAGTATATGGTGACGCTCACCTTGGACATGCACGTCCAGCTATCACATTCGACATCGTTTTCCGTTTCCTCAACCACATCGGCTATAAGGTGCGCTATGTGCGCAACATCACCGATGTGGGTCACTTGGAGCATGATGCAGACGAGGGAGAGGATAAGATTGCCAAGAAGGCACGTCTGGAACAGCTGGAGCCGATGGAAGTGGCTCAGTACTACTCCAACCGCTTCCACGAGGCGATGGCGGCGTTGAATTGTTTGCCACCCAGCATCGAGCCCCTTGCTTCTGGACACATCATCGAGCAGCAGCAACTGGTGCAGCAGATTCTAGATAACGGTTTCGCTTATGAGAGCAATGGCTCCATCTACTTTGATGTGGAGAAATACAACAAGGTACACAAATATGGCATCCTTTCTGGACGTACCCTTGAGAATGTGAAAGATGCCAGTCGTGACTTGGCTGGAGTGGGGGAGAAGAAGAACCAAGCAGACTTTGCTCTTTGGAAAGCCGCTCAACCTGAGCACATCATGCGTTGGCCTTCACCTTGGAGTGATGGTTTCCCAGGCTGGCATTGCGAATGTACAGCGATGGGTAAGAAGTATCTGGGCAGTCACTTTGATATTCATGGAGGCGGCATGGACTTGCTTTTCCCACACCATGAATGTGAGATTGCACAGGCTGTGGCCAGTCAAGGTGACCAGATGGTGACTTACTGGTTGCATAACAACATGATCACCATCGAAGGTCAGAAAATGGGCAAATCGCTTGGCAACTTCATCACTTTGCCAGAGTTCTTCAGTGGCAAGCATCCGAAGTTGGATCGTGCTTATTCGCCTATGACCATCCGCTTCTTCATCTTGCAGGCGCACTACCGTTCTACGGTTGACTTCAGCAACGATGCACTTCAAGCCGCAGAGAAGGGACTGGAACGTCTCCTCGATGCGTGGAAGGCGCTGGGTGCCATTCAACCCGCCAGCAATGGTTCTGTAGGTCTTGATTTTGTGGAGACCCTCAAGCAGAACTGCTATGATGCCCTTTATGATGACTTCAATACGCCTATCGTCATCTCCCATCTCTTTGAGGCCACCAAGACCATCAACTCCATTGTGGACAAGAAAGAGACCATTGGGGCAGAGACGCTGGAAGCTCTGAAAGAGACTTTCAAACTCTTTGCGTTCGACCTTCTTGGCATCAAGCCTTCTGTATCGGCAGGTGCTGCAGACGGCATGAACGATGCACGTGAAGAGGCTTATGGCAAGGTGGTTGACATGCTGCTCGAACAGCGTTCGAAGGCCAAAGCCAACAAGGACTGGGCAACCAGCGACATGATTCGTGACCATCTTGCAGCCTTGGGCTTTGAGGTGAAGGACACGAAGGATGGCTTCACTTGGAAACTGAATAAATGATATGGAGAAACTGAAAAAAATATTCATGGTGCTATCGCTCGTGTTCATCCTCATCGGGTTTGGCGCAAGCGTATGGCTCTACATGGTGCTGAAAGACACGACCTCCATTGTGATGATGTCTGTGTTTTTCGTGGCCTTAATCTGGTATGGTTTCAATGTAAAAAGACTCTTTCTGCCGCTCTTGTTGCTGTTCTCTTTGGGCGCATCGGCTAAGAGCGTCGTGTTCACGTTGAACAGCGGCGAGAAGGTCTATTACCTGCTGTCGAAAGATGTGAACCCCATGTTGCGTTTCAAGGACGGTAAGATGACGGTCAATGATGATGCGTATGAGTTCAGCGACATCAAGAACTTCTACATCTCTGATGAAGATGACCCCAATGCCATTGAGCAGGTGCTTTCGAATCAGAAGATGACTTTCCGCTCCAACACTCTTGTTCTTCGCTCTGACGCTGTGAAGACCTTGAAGGTCTATACGCTGGATGGTGTGGAAGTGAAGGTGCAGGTACAGAAGACGGACGATGTCATCTCTGTTGACCTGAATGGATTAGAAAAAGGAGTTTACCTGATTAGCACAGGCAATTCGTCTATAAAGGTATGGAAGAAATAAGAAAGAGATGATGAAGAACTTGAGAATAATATTGATCATGTGGTGTGTTTGGGCTTTCCATCTGGTGGCTCATGCACAGGAACACCCCAACAAACTTTGGGTGCAGTTTGATGACCGCTTTACGGAGAATGAGGTGATTGACCTGACGAATGTGGATTCCATCGGTTTCACGCAGTCAGATTATGAGTTGTATAAGTATTTCAAGGCTCTTGACCGAACGAGAACCATCAGGAAAGACTATCGAAAGAACGGTGTTTACCGTCTTGATGAGGTGGAGCGCTCTTTGGTCAAACCATCCGCTTATGCGAATGTGGATTTCACCAAGGAGACTTCGCAATGGTGTTTCCAACGCTCGATGGAATCTGAGCATTTTGTGTGTTTCTGGGAGAAAGGTCTGTCTTTGTCCAAGAGCAACACCATTTCTTTGGGAGGTTCTACAGTTAACGTGAAGACCCTTCTCAACAATGGTGAGAAAATCTGGAAATGCTATGTGGAAGATTTGGGTTTCTTGGAGCCGGGTCAGTCGCTGACAGATGACCACAAGATCTGTATGTTTATCGTCAATCAGACGGACTGGCGGGCAGATGGCTCTGGACAAGATGGTACGGTTTGGTTCTATGACGGCACCACAAAGAATAGCAAGGCCTACAAGGTGGGTTTGTTCCATTGCAACCCTTGGGCGGCTGGCGCAGAAGGTGGACATACGGCAGCACATGAGATAGGTCATGTGTTTCAGTATCTCGTGAGTGCCGACTATGCGGTCGTGAAGAATTATGATGAATGGAGTTATGGTTGGCGCTGGGGCTATGACACGAATGGTGATGGTGACAATGGTTGGTGGGAGAGTTGTGCACAATGGCAGGCTTTCAACGTGTTCCCTGCAACGCTCTTCACCAATGGCTATTTTAGCGAATACGTCTCTTCTTCCTATAAGAATCTCTTGCATGAGGATTATCGCTACGCCAACTATTTCATCCAATACTATTGGTGTCAACTCTTTGGCAAGGATTTCATCGGTAGAATGTGGCGAAAAACCAAGCGGCCAGAAGATCCCGTGGAAACGTATAAGCGGATGAACAACGCCACGCAGGATGACTTCAACAAGATGATGTATGACTATGCTTGTCGTGCCATCACATGGGACTTTGATGCCATCCGTGAAAGAGGAAAGAACAGCCAAAATGCTTTCTCCACTAAACTGACGTATGTGGAGGGCACAGAGAACACTTATGCTGTTTCAGCCGAGTGCTGTCCGCAGAACTATGGTTTCAACATCATTCCGCTCAAGGGCTTCAAGGCTGGCACAAATGTGAAGGTGAACTTCAAGGGCATCGCTGGCGCCAATGGCTATCGCAGCATCAAAGTGGACAAGGCGGGTTGGCGTTATGGATTTGTAGCACAGACGGAAGACGGAGAACGTGTCTATGGTGATATGTATAGTGACAAGGAGGGAACTGCAGAGATGACGCTACCAGCTAACACGAAACGTGCTTGGTTCGTTGTGGTGGGAGCGCCTACAACGCATTGGCGCCATCCATGGAACGATAATGCCAATGATGATGAACAATGGCCTTATCAGGTGGCCTTCGAACATTGTGCGGCCACAGGCACCACGCGTACCTATGACGAATTCCCAGTAGATTATGAGCGTCGTGACACCACAGTGGTGATTGAGGCAAGTCTGGCTGCCGCCAACGACTATTCAAGTGTCAACATCCAGTATGATATGGATGCCATCAGCGTGGCTCTGGGGCTCAGTACGGCACAGGTGAAAGCCGTCAAGCGCAACACTGCTCCTTCTATAGGAAATGTGGTCTTTGCTGGTATCAGCAGTAATGGTGGCACGAACTACAATACCACTACCACCACCTCTTCTGATAAGTGTTACGGACATTGGTTCTCCACCGCTGGAAATGTGGTGGGTTACGATGGCTCAGCGGCTATCTACGCAGAGATGTACCCAGAGAGTTATGTCTGCAAACTGGGCCAATATCCTTCACGCCTCATCAAAGGAAGAACTTACACGATCCGTCAAGCCATCATCTACACGCACACTGATGGTAAGCAGTACAGGGCAACGATGGAGGTGCATCTGAACATGAAGTAATCACTATTACCTAATTGATAAGTGAGTTTTATTTATTAACTTAAAAAAATGCGATTATGAAGAAGATTCTTTTTGCAATTGCTGTGGCAGCATCGAGCATCGCAGCGCAGGCTCAGACTGCTATTGAGTCGAGCAAGTTTACGGACAACTGGTATTTCGGCTTTGGTGGTGGCGTCGCAACCCCAATGACTTGCAACCCCATGTTTCCACTGAACGGAACAGGTAACCTCACCATTGGCAAGAGAATTTCACCTGTCTTTGCTTTGGAGGCTGATGGAATCGCTTTCTTTGGTTCACACTCAACGTACAACACTCGTTGGGGACAGAATGAATTGGGTAACTACAATGCTTTCCGTGCCCTTTCTGCTGGCGTGAATGGTGTGACCAACCTTTCTAATCTTTTTGGAGGCTATAAGGGAAGCCCACGTTCTGTGGAATTTGGTTTGGTGGGAGGTCTGAGTTGGTTGCACCTCTTCACACCTCATGCATCAGACAAACCCAACAACTTCTTGGGCGCCAAGACGGGTCTGGCTATTGACTTCAATCTGGGCAACAGCAAGGCAAGTACTATTCGTGTAGAACCTTATGTGTTGTGGAACCTCAGCAGGCCTGGCAACAGTTATGGCAACTTGGCCTTCAATCGTGATGGTGCACAGATTGGCCTCAGTCTGAAGTATATCTTCAACTTCAAGAACTCTAACGGCACACACTACTTCAGGACTTATGATGTGGGTGCCATGCAGACTGAAATCGCTTACCTCCAGGCTGAATTGGCCAAGAAGCCAAAAGAGGTTATCAAGGAGGTGGAAGTGGAGAAGATTGTTGAGAAGCCTGTTACCATCGAGAAGACAATCGTGAAGGAAACTCAACTCGCTCCAGTGGTGATCTTCCAGCTTGGCAAGAGCACCATCGACGCTTCTCAGAAGCCATCTGTTGCCATGATTGCCAAGTACATGCAGAACCACCCAACCAGCAAGGTACTCATCAATGGTTATGCTTCACCTGAGGGTAATGCTGAACTCAACCAGAAACTTTCTGATGCTCGTGCCAAGGCTGTTTACGACATGCTTGTCAACGTCTATAAGATTTCTCCAGACCGTCTTACCCACAAGGGTCTTGGCGTGACAGACGAACTCTTCGACGAGAACGACTGGAACCGTGTGGCAGTGTTCATCGAGCAGAGCAAGTAAAAAGACGACACACATTATAATAATATATAGAAGGGACGAGGCCAGCGCTTCGCCCCTTTTAACTTTTTTAACACTACGTAATTAAACTATCCCTGCATCGGTGGAGTCATATAAAGCGTAAATCGGAGATTGAGAACCAATCACTAAACTTATAATACAAAACCTAAAAACAATAACAGTATGAAAAAGTTTCTCATCACAGCACTCGCATTAGTGCTTGTTTCTGCAGTCGCAATGGCGCAGAACAATCGTAATCGTCAGCGTACAAATCCTGCCGAGATGTACACCAACATGGCAGAGAATCTCGCAAAGCAATTGAAACTGAAAAAGGAGAAGGCCGAGACCTTCAAACTTCTCTATGTTGACTATCAGAACGCACGTCGTGCAGCACAAGGTGCAGCAGGTGATTACACAGCAGAATTACCAGATGTAAAGAAGATGACCGATGAAGAGGCAAATCAGCTCATTCAGGAGCAGTTTGACTCTCAGGCAAAGTTGTTGGCAGTTGACAAGGAGTTCCTCCCCAAGTTCCAGGAAATTCTCACTCCCGTAGAAACGGCACAGGTATTCGTTACTCGTCTGAGCATGCAGAGCATGATGGGTGGTAACATGATGCGCGGCATGGGCGGCGGCCGTATGGGCGGCGGCATTGGCGGCTTCGGCGGCGGCGGCTTCGGCGGCTTCTAAACGCAACCTCATTTCTCTAAGTGCGTAAGTCCTTATGTGTTTGCTTGAGGATTTACGCACTCAGGAGTTTTTCATAAGGCTTTTAGAAAAGAACACAGCATAAATCATAATGGAAAAGATTAGTGTAAATCAGTGAGTGTCAATATATGATAGGTATGATTGTATAAGATAAAAAAAGGAGAACAAAATCGACAAAAGAGACAAAAACAACCTCTAAAAATGACAAATCGCTCGTTTTTATGTACTTTTTGACCCTCTTTGTTGATTTTTCTCTGAGAAACGTAGTGATATGTGAGTCTTATTTTTTAACTTTGCAATCTACATAAGTACCTATTATTATATATTAACTAACTCTGTTTTTTAGTTGGGGGCATGGGATGTGAATCCAGTGCCTCCTTTTTTGTGCTGAAAGATCGTCCACCTGATGGTTGTTCCAATCAAGTGGACGATGCAATGTGTTCATTAGATGAGGGGGAAGAACTCCTCTCATTTATGAGGACTTAATACTCTATTATCGGATGAAGAGCAGTTCGCGATACTTAGGCAATGGCCAGAGGGCATCGTCAACAACGAGTTCGAGCTTGTCGATCTGGCGACGGATGGTGTCGAACATCGGAGCAATGGTGTCGTGATAGGCAATAGCCTTGGCGTGCTCGTCTTCGATCTTGTTGGCAACCTTGCGGGCAGCAACGAGTTCTTCCACTTGTGTCTCGATAGAGGCAGTGCGACGGGCGATGTCCTTGATGAGCTTGAGGTTGCGAGCGTTGAGTTCGTCGGCCTCCTCTGAAGGAAGTACATTGCGCATGCGCTCTACATTCTTCAACAAGGCGCTCTGGTAACTCGTGGCAACAGGGATGATGTGGTTCATCGAGAGATCGCCGAGAACACGGGCCTCGATCTGAATCTTCTTTGTATAGGTCTCCCACTTCACCTCGTTGCGGGCTTCGAGTTCTTTCTTAGTCATCACGCCGAGGCTCTCGAACATGGCGATACTGTCGGCATCGAGATAACGCTCGAAGATGACGGGGCAAGAAGTCTCCACATCGAGACCACGCTTAGCGGCTTCAGCCTTCCACTCATCGCTGTAACCATTGCCGTCGAAGCGGATAGGCTTGCAGGCCTTGATGTCCTCGCGAAGGACGTCGATGATGGCATGGAAGGTGGCGTTGTGACCAGTGCCTTCAAAGTTCTTGCTGATGAATGCGATACGTTCATCCACACGCTTCTTGAAGCTGATGAGGGCTTCTGCCACAGCGCTGTTGAGGGTAATCATGGCGCTGGCACAGTTGGCCTCAGAACCCACGGCGCGGAATTCGAAACGGTTGCCAGTGAAGGCGAAAGGTGAGGTTCGGTTGCGGTCGGTGTTATCGATGAGCAGTTCTGGAATCTCTGGGATGTCGAGCTTCATGCCCTGCTTGCCTGCCATGGTAAGGATGTCCTCCTTGTCAGCCTTCTCGATGTGGTCGAGCAGTTCGCTGACCTGACGGCCGAGGAAGCTGGAGATGATAGCTGGAGGAGCCTCGTTGGCACCAAGACGATGTGCATTGGTGGCGCTCATGATGCTGGCCTTGAGGAGGCCGTTGTGCTTGTAAACACCCATCAGGGTCTCCACAATGAAGGTGGCGAAGCGGAGGTTCTGCTCAGCCGTCTTGCCTGGAGCGTGGAGCAGGATGCCGTTGTCGGTGCTCAATGACCAGTTGTTGTGCTTACCAGATCCGTTGATGCCTGCGAAAGGCTTTTCGTGGAGCAGTACACGGAAACCGTGCTTGCGTGCCACGCGCTTCATCACTGACATGAGCAGCATGTTATGGTCAACAGCGAGGTTGGTTTCCTCGAAGATAGGAGCCAACTCAAACTGGTTAGGCGCAACCTCGTTGTGACGGGTCTTGCAAGGGATGCCGAGTTCGAGAGCGACGATTTCGAGTTCCTTCATGAAGGCAGCAACGCGCTCAGGAATGCTGCCGAAGTAGTGGTCATCCATCTGCTGGTTCTTGGCAGAGTCGTGTCCCATGAGGGTGCGGCCTGTCAAGAGCAGGTCTGGACGTGCGGCGTAAAGACCTTCGTCCACAAGGAAATATTCCTGTTCCCAACCGAGGTTGGAGGTTACTTTCTTTACTTCTGGGTCGAAGTAGTGGCAGACCTCTGTAGCAGCGACGTTGACAGCCTTCAAAGCACGGAGGAGCGGAGCCTTGTAGTCGAGGGATTCACCGCTGTAGCTGATGAAGACGGTTGGGATGATGAGGGTGTCGTCGATAATGAAGACAGGAGAGGTCGGATCCCATGCGCTGTAGCCACGTGCCTCGAAGGTTGAACGGATACCACCGCTTGGGAAGGACGATGCGTCGGGCTCTTGCTGAACGAGCAGTTTGCCGCTGAACTCTTCAATCATGCCGCCCTTGCCATCGTGTTCGATGAAAGAATCGTGCTTTTCTGCCGTACCTTCGGTCAGAGGCTGGAACCAGTGCGTGTAATGCGTCACACCGTTCTCCTTGGCCCATTTCATCATGCCGTCTGCCACAGCATCAGCCACGGCGCGGTCGAGACGAGTGCCATTCTCCATCACGTCCACCATTTTCTCATAGACGCTCTTTGAGAGATACTTGTACATCTTCTCGCGGTTGAAGACATGCTTGCCAAAGTACTCACAGGGGCTCTCACTGGGAACCTTCACGTCGAGGGGCTTTTTCTTGAAAGCCTCACCGACAACTTGAAATCTAAGTTCGTTTGCCATAATTGTGTTTGTTTTATGGGGTTAATATTTTTATGGGTTATAGGTCTTACAGAACATAAAGGAATTATCGTCCCAATAAGACTTATAGATTATTTCTTGAGGAATGCGTCCACTTTCTCTGCTGTTTGCTTGCCAGAGGCGATGGCTCTCACCACAAGGCTGGCACCATTGGCGGCATCGCCACAGACAAAGACGTTCTTTGGATACTCTGGATGCTCAGGCTTGAGGAAACCCATGGCGAGGAGGACGAGGTCGGCCTTGATGACTTCTGGGTCGCCTGCTTCGACCATGATAGGTCTGCCGCCTTCGGGGTTGGGTTTCCAGTCGATGGGCTGGACACGGACGCCGACGAGTTGGCCGTTTTCACCAAGGAACTCAAGGGTGTTGATGTTCCAGCGGCGAGTACAACCCTCTTCATGACTGCTGGTGGTCTTGAGAATGACGGGCCAGTTGGGCCATGGGGTGTTGGGGTTGTGACCGACAGGCGGTTTGGGCATGATCTCGATTTGCGTCACGCTCTTGGCGCCCTGTCGATGGGCAGTACCGATGCAGTCAGATCCTGTGTCACCACCACCGATGACGAGGACGTCCTTGTCCTTGGCAGTGATGCGTTCTTCGTCGGAGAAACTGATGCCGGCAAGGACACGGTTCTGCTGACTCAGCAGTTCGAGAGCGAGATGGACGCCCTTGAGGTCACGGCCTGGGGCTTTCAAGTCACGGGCAGTGGGAGTGCCAGTGGCGAGGATAACAGCGTCGTAGTCCTCAGCCAGCTGTTCTATCGTCAGACTACTGGTGTCGGCAGGGGAATCGCTGACTGCGGAACTGGAAACGGCTTGACCATACTTGAAGACGATGCCTTCCTGCTCCATCACGCGGATGCGACGGTCAATGACTTGCTTGTTGAGTTTGAAGTTTGGGATGCCATAGCGGAGGAGACCGCCAGCAGCCTCGTTCTTCTCAATGACAGTCACCTCGTAGCCCATGTAGTTGAGGGCATTGGCAGCGGAGAGTCCTGCGGGACCACTGCCGATGACGGCCACTTTCTTGCCGTTCCTCTCAGGATGCTCGATGGTGACGTAGCCCTCCTGATAGGCTCTTTCGGCAATGGCGCATTCGTTTTCACGGTTCGTCACAGCCTCGCCCGTGGTGAGGTAGAGGACACACGCCTTCTCGCAAAGTGCTGGACAAATTCGGCCGGTGAACTCAGGGAAGGGGTTGGTCTTCTTCAGGAGTTTATAGGCGGTCTCCCATTCGCCCCGATAGAGCGCGTCGTTCCATTCGGGGTCTTTGTTGCCGAGCGGACAAGCCCAGTGGCAGAAGGGGACGCCGCAATCCATGCAACGGCTTGCCTGCTCCTGACGGTCTTTCGTGTTCAATGTCTGTTCGACTTCGCCGAAGTCGTGAATACGGTCGTTCACGGGGCGATAGCCAGCCTCCTTACGAGGCACAGTCAGAAATGCTTTAGGATTTCCCATATTTTTGTTGTTGTTTTAGTCTCAAATCATGCATCAATAATCTCTCTGAATGTCTGCGATCTTCTCATGCAGTCTTGCCATCTGCTCTTCTTGCAGGACACGCTTGTACTCGATAGGCACGACTTGGATGAAGTCCTCTATGTAGCGGTGCCAATCATCCAGCATGCGTCCAGCCAAAGCTGAGCCCGTGTGGAGATAGTGCTGGCGAATCAGTTCGAGCAACTCCTTGCGGCTTGCGCTGTCTTCGACAAGGCCGAGCTCCACCATGTCCATGTTGCAGAAGTAATCGAACGTGTGGTCGGGGTCATAGACGTATGCCACGCCTCCACTCATACCAGCGGCGAAATTCCTGCCGGTCTTGCCCAGTACGACGACGCGTCCGCCTGTCATGTACTCGCAGCAGTGGTCGCCTGCGCCTTCAACGACGGCAATGGCACCGCTGTTTCTGACGCCAAAACGTTCACCGACACGTCCGTTGACATAGAGCTCACCGCTCGTGGCGCCATAGAGACCCGTGTTGCCGGCGATGATGTTGTCCTCAGCCACGAAATCTGCGTTGCGTCGGGCAGGAGGCAAGATGCTGATGCGTCCGCCTGAAAGACCCTTGCCGAAATAGTCGTTCGTCTCGCCCTCAAGTCGGAGGCTGATGCCACGCACGGCAAACGCTCCGAAACTCTGTCCTGCAGAGCCCTTGAACTTGATGTTCACGGTGCCGTCTGGCAAGCCTGCCTCGCCATATTTCTTTGCAATGACACCTGAGAGCATCGTGCCCACAGCGCGGTCGGTGTTGCGGATGGTATAGTCGAGCGTCACCTCCTCGCCATGGTCGATGGCTGGGCTGGCGGCACGGATGATTTCCTCGTCCTTCACGCCCTCAACACTGGTGAAGTGGCTTCTGTCCCAATAGCGGGGCAGGTCGGTGTCGGGCTGATGAAGCAGACGGTCGAAGTCCATCGTGCCCTGCTTCGTGGTAGCATCGGCGGCATGAACCTCGATGAGGTCTGTACGTCCGATGATGTCCTTTAACTTCCGCACACCCAACTCGCTGAGATACTCACGTACATGTTCGGCCAAGAAGGTGAAGAAGTTCACCACATACTCGGACTTGCCACGGAAACGTTCCCTCAGCCGCTCGTCCTGTGTTGCCACACCCACGGGGCAAGTGTTCGTGTTGCACTTGCGCATCATCACGCAGCCAAGCACAATCAGCGGCAGTGTGCCGAACGAGAATTCGTCTGCTCCCAGCATTGCCATCAGAATCACATCCTTTGCAGTCTTCAACTGACCGTCCGTCTGTAGGCGAACCTGGCTTCGGAGACCGTTGATGACGAGTGTCTGCTGTGTCTCTGCCAAACCAATCTCAGGCGAAATGCCCGCAAACCGCATGGAACTGGCAGGACTTGCGCCCGTACCACCTTCCGCACCGCTGATGACGATGAGGTCGGCCTTGGCTTTTGCCACACCGGCGGCAATGGTGCCCACGCCACTTTCGGCGACGAGTTTCACGCTGACGGCAGCGGTTGGGTTGATGTTCTTGAGGTCGAAGATGAGCTGAGCCAGATCCTCGATGCTGTAAATATCATGATGTGGTGGAGGTGAAATCAGACTGATGCCTGGAATGGCATTACGCGTCTTGGCGATGATCTTGTTCACCTTGAAACCGGGCAACTGACCGCCCTCACCAGGCTTTGCGCCCTGAGCGACCTTGATCTGAATCTCCTCTGCATTCACCAGATACTCGGCGGTCACACCAAAGCGTCCGCTCGCAATCTGCTTTGTCTTGCTGGAGAGACTCACGCCCTCGACTTCCGTGTGGTAACGTGCATTATCTTCGCCACCCTCACCGGTATTGCTTCTCGTACCAAGTTTGTTCATTGCCAGAGCCAATGCCTCGTGTGCCTCAATGCTCAACGCACCAAATGACATGGCACCCGTCACGAAATGCTTCACGATGCTCTCCACGCTCTCCACCTCCTCGATGGGCACAGGCTTCTCAGCCTTCTTCATGCCGAAATAGTCACGAATGAAGATAGGCTTCTTTCCATTGTCCACGAGGCTTTCCCACTCTTTGAACTTCTTATAGCTTCCCAACCTCGTCGCAATCTGCAGGTTCGCGATTGTGTCGGGGTTCCAAGCATGCTCAATGCCGTCCTTCCTGTAAGAGAACTGACCGTTATTTGGCAAGAACTCGTTGATTTCAGCAGGACGGAATGCCTCGTCGTGCAGACGGATGGCATCTCGAGCGATATCTCTCAAACCGATACCGCCAATGGTGCTCACCTCTGTGCCGAAGTATCTCTTCAGCAAATCCTCGCTCAAGCCGATGCTCTCGAAAATCTTCGCACCACGGTACGAACGAATGGTCGAGATACCCATCTTGCTCATAATCTTCTTCAGACCCTTATCCACGGCCTTGATGTAATGTGCCTCAGCCGTCGCGTAATCCTCCTGTATCTTGTGTTTCTTCACCAAGTCATCCAAGACTGCAAATGTCATGTACGGACAAATTGCGCTGGCACCATAACCCAACAACAACGCTGCGTGCATCACCTCACGAATCTCACCGCTCTCCACAATCAGCGCGGTCTGTACACGCTTCTGTACACTGATCAAGTAATGATGTACGGCACTTACAGCCAAGAGGCTTGGAATTGCAGCACGCTTCTCATCGATGTCTCTATCGGAAAGAATGATATAGTTTACACCTTCATCGACACTTGCTTCAGCTTCTTTGCAGAGGTTCTCGATAGCTTCGCGCAGTCCGCTCGCACCTTTCTCGATGTCGAAAAGCATGGCGAGTTTCTTCGTCTTGAAGCCCTTGTAGCGGATGTTGCAGAGGATGTCCAACTGCGTGTTGGTCAGCACAGGCTGTGGCAAGCGAACCATCTTGCAGTTGCTTGCATCTGGTGTCAGGATGTTTGTGCCCACAGCGCCGATGTACTCGGTCAAGCTCATCACCAGTTCCTCACGAATCGGGTCAATCGCAGGGTTCGTCACTTGGGCGAATTGCTGTCGGAAGTAGTTGAAGAAGATCTGAGGTCTGTCGCTGATGATGGCCAACGGCGTATCGTTACCCATTGCGGCCACTGGCTCCTGTCCTGCCGTTGCCATAGGTACCACAGTCTTGTCGATGTCCTCCTGACCAAAGCCGAAGTTGATGAGTTTGCGCTCGTAGTTCTCCACGCCATTCTCCACATGACGACCACTCTTCAGTTTTTCCAACTGAATACGGTTCGTGCTCAGCCACTCGCGATAGGGGTAAGCCTTTGCCAACTTCTCCTTGATTTCGCCATCATAATATATTTTGCCCTCCTGTGTATCGATGAGCAGAATCTTGCCAGGTTGCAAACGTCCTTTGCTGACAACGTCTCCAGGCTCGAAGTCCATCACGCCAACCTCGCTGGCAACGACCATCATGCCTCCCTTGGTGATAGTGTATCGGCTCGGACGCAAACCGTTTCTGTCGAGCATACCTCCTGCATAGCGACCATCGCTGAACAGCAAGGCTGCAGGGCCATCCCATGGCTCCATCAGGATAGAATGATACTCATAGAAGGCTTTCAGGTCTTCCGAGATGGGGTTCTTGTCGTTGAAACTCTCTGGTACAAGAATAGCCATCGCCTGCGGAAGACTGAGACCGCTCATCGTCAGGAACTCAAACACGTTGTCGAGGCTGGCAGAATCACTCATGCCCTCCTGCACAATCGGACGGATGTCCTTGATGTCGCCCAACGCCTCGCTGCTCAACACACTCTCACGAGCCTTCATCCAACCACGGTTGCCACGGATGGTGTTGATTTCGCCATTGTGTGCCAAGAGGCGGAAAGGCTGTGCGAGTTTCCACTTCGGGAAGGTGTTGGTCGAGAAACGTGAGTGAACCAATGCCAGACCACTTGTGAAGTATGGGCTGGACAGGTCGGGGAAGTAGCGGCGAAGTTGACCGCTCGTCAACATTCCCTTATAGATGATGTTTTTGCTTGACAATGAGCAGATGTAGAAATCCTCATTGGTGATGCGGTTCTCTATCCGCTTCCTTATTTTATATAATGTACGGTCGAAGGTGTCCACCTGTTCCTCGGTCACTCCAGTGACGAAGATCTGCTTGATGTCGGGTTCCACTTCACGTGCGCCCACACCCAGCACCTCTGGACATGTCGGCACGGACCGCATGTGCATTAGCGTCAGTCCCTCACGCTCGATTTCCTCAATCATCACGTTCAGGATGTCTTGCTGACCTTTCTCATCGTCCTTCGGCAAGAACACGAGACCAGTGCCATACCGTCCCTTCTCAGGAACAGGAATGCCCTGCAAAAGAATAAATTCATGTGGAATCTGCACCAGCACGCCAGCACCGTCACCGGTCTTGTCGCGGGTTTCTGCACCACGGTGTTCCATGTTTTCCAACACCTTCAGCGCTTTGTCCACCAGTTCGTGGCTCTTGCCACCATGAATGTTCACCACCATGCCGACACCACAGGCATCGTGCTCATAGGCTTCGTTATATAATCCTTGCTGTTTCATTTTGCTATTTGTGATTTGATTCTTTCCAATGCTTGTTTTGTTGCTTCGTGCTGACCAAATGCGGTCAAACGCACATATCCTTCGCCTGCAGGACCAAAACCAACGCCTGGGGTGCAGACAACCTGTGCCTTATGGAGCATCTCATCAAAGAAACCCCATGATGTCGTGCCTTTCGGGGTACGTACCCAAAGATAGGGAGCGTCCGTGCCGCCGTAAATCTCAAAGCCGATGCCTGTCAATGCTTCACGCATCCGTCGCGCATTCTCCATATAGTAATCGATGGTCTGACGGATTTGTTGCTTTCCTTCTGGCGTATAAATGGCCTCAGCAGCACGCTGGCTGAGGTAGCTTGTGCCATTGAATTTCGTGGATTGACGACGGTTCCAAAGTGGGTTCAAGGTGATGCGGTCACCCTTCTTTGTAATGGCCATCACTGTCTTTGGTACAACCGTATAGCCACAGCGGACACCTGTAAAACCTGCTGTCTTCGAGAAGCTATGGAACTCCACTGCCACTCGTTTCGCGCCCTCAATCTCATAGATGCTGTGGGGGATGTCATCATTCTGGATGTAGGCTTCATAGGCAGCATCGTAGAAGATGAGCGCATCGTGTTCCAATGCATAATGCACCCACTTCTGTAGTTCTTTCCGTGAGAGTGTGGTGCCCGTCGGATTGTTGGGATAGCAGAGGTAGATGACGTCGATCTTCTCGCGTGAATGAGGTAATTCTGGCACGAAGCCGTTCTCTGCGCAACAGGGCATATAGATGACGTTCGACCAATGTCCGTTGCTGCTTAACACGCCAGTGCGACCACCCATCACGTTGGAGTCGATATAGACAGGATAGATGGGGTCGGTCACGGCGATGCGTACATCCTTGCTCAAAAGTTCTTGAAAGTTACCGGTATCGCTCTTGGCTCCATCATTCACGAAAACCTCGTCTTCGTCAATCTTGATACCACGAGCCTGAAAATCGTTCTCCACAATGGCCTTACGCAGGAAGTCGTAGCCACGCTCTGGACCATAACCGCGGAAAGTCGCTCCGTTGGCGAGTTCGTCGGTGGCTTTGTGCAAGGCTTCCACCACAGCAGGAACCAGTGGCTGGGTCACATCGCCAATGCCAAGGCTGATGACATCCGCCTCAGGATGTTCATCCTTGAATGCCTTGACCTTTTGTGCAATCTCAGAAAAAAGATATGCACCTGGCAATTTCAGAAAATCTTCATTGATATGTGCCATATCATTATTATTTGATCTTTTACAATTTGCAATTTGGTAGTTCCGCATCTCCTTCGAAGACAAACTCGGCAGGACCGGTCTTGTAGATGTGGTTGTCCTTTTCGTTCCATTCGATGTCGAGCGTGCCGCCATCCATGATGATGTGGCTTTTCCTTCCGGCTCGTCCCGTCATGAATGCGGCAACAGCGGTGGCGCAGGCTCCTGTGCCGCAGGCCATCGTGATGCCACTGCCACGTTCCCAAACGCGAACACGAATGCCGTCTGGACGCACTACGGCAAATTCGATGTTGCAACGTTCAGGAAACGCAGGGTGGTGTTCGAGCCGCGCACCTTCCGTGGCGACATCTACAGTATTGATATCATCAAAAAACATGACGTAATGAGGGTTGCCCATCGACACGAATGTGCCTTCGGGGAGGGCATACTTGCCTGACTTGAAGGGGTCGGGCGTGAATTGACGGGCGTTCTCCAGCACGGGCTCGCCCATGTCAACGGTCACAGATTCTACCACGCCCCGGGGTGTCAGGTGCAGGTTCAGCACCTTGACCCCAGAAAGCGTAAGCAGACGAATTTGTGTTTGTGTGGTCAGTTGCTTGTCATAAAGATACTTGCCTACACATCGACTGGCGTTGCCACACATCATTGCTTCGGATCCGTCGGCGTTGAAGATGCGCATCGTGAAGTCGGCCTTGGCCTTGTTCTTCCCGTCTGCGTGTCCGATCAGCACCAGGCCGTCGCTGCCGATGCCTTTGTGGCGGTCGCTCCATGCACGTGCAACTGATGACGGGTCTTCTATATTATATAATAATGTGTCGACATAAATGTAGTCGTTGCCCGCACCGTGCATCTTGACGAAGTGTACTTTACGTGTCATTTTGCGTCTGATTTTACTGTTCTGATTACTTTGTTTTTGAATTACGCTGCAAAGGTAGTACATTTTGAAAGAATAAACAAAGAAATCGGAGCAAAAGTTTACATTTTTTGTGTTTTTTATTGATTTATGTCGTATTTTTGCAAAAAAACCTTTCAATTTGTTGTTTGTTTAAAGAAAAGTCCATACCTTTGCACCAGTTTCATTGCAATGGGAACAAAATTAGTCACAACACAAATCAATTTAAAACAGATTAAGGTATGAAAAAGATTGAAGCAATTATCCGCAAGACCAAGTTTGAGGAGGTCAAGGAAGCCTTGCTCAGTTCGGACATCGACTGGTTTGAGTACCACAACGTGCATGGCATCGGTCAGAGTCGCCAAGAGAGAATCTATCGTGGCGTTCAGTATTCGACCGACGTCATCGAGCGCGTGGCATTGACCATCGTGTGCCGCGATCAGTTCGTGGATCCGACGGTGAAGGTCATCCTGCGGGTGGCGCATACGGGAGAAATTGGCGACGGACGTATTTTCGTCAGCGATATGATTGACACCTGGAGCATCCGCACGGGCGAGAACGGTGACACCGTTTTGAGAGATAAAAAATAGGCCGAATTACGCAAAGTATACTTTATATGGCATACGAAGTATACTTTACATAGCATGCGAAGTATACTTGACGAAAAAGGCCCAATTTTTCAACTATTTTCAATATTATATTTAGAAAGGGTTTTATCATGAACGAAATAGGATTATCACTCGATACTGTATGGATGCTATTGGCAGCCATGTTGGTCTTCTGGATGCAACCAGGATTTGCCCTGTGTGAGGCTGGATTCACACGCTCGAAGAACTGTGCGAACATTCTGATGAAGAACTTCGTCGATTTCATGTTCGGCTCTCTGCTGTTCTTCTTCATCGGCTTCGGACTGATGTTCGGAAGCGACATTCTCGGTGGATTCATGGGTGTGCCCAACTGGGGCGACCTGTCTTTCTACTCTGGCGACCTGCCAGTGGAGGGCTTCCTGATTTTCGAGACTGTCTTCTGTGCCACTTCTGCCACCATTGTCTCTGGTGCCATGGCCGAGCGCACGAAGTTCTCGATGTATCTCGTTTACAGCGCCTTCATCTCTCTCATTATTTATCCCGTGGAAGGTCACTGGACTTGGGGCGGTGGATGGCTCTGCAACGACGCTGCTGACTCCTTTATGATGACGACCTTCGGCGACGTGTTCCACGACTTCGCTGGTTCTGCCATCGTTCACTCGGTGGGTGGCGTGCTGGCTTTGATTGGCGCCATCGCTCTCGGTCCCCGTCTCGGCAAGTACAGCAAGGACGGTAAGAGCCGTGCCATCCCTGGTCACAACCTGACGCTCGCCGCACTTGGCGTATTCATCCTCTGGCTTGGATGGTTCGGTTTCAACCCCGGCTCACAGCTTGCAGCCAGTGGTGAAGTGAACCGCGTGGCCATCTCTCACGTCTTCCTGACCACTAACCTCGCAGCAGTGGCAGGTGGTGTGGCAACGATGTTCATCACTTGGATCAAGTATAAGAAGCCATCTCTCTCACTGACGCTCAACGGCATCCTGGCCGGACTCGTGGGCATCACCGCTGGTTGCGACCTCGTTTCGCCCATCGGAGCCGTCATCATTGGTCTCATCTGCGGAACTGTTCTGGTGTTCGCCATCGAGTTCATCGACCACAAACTGCACATCGACGACCCAGTCGGCGCCAGCTCTGTGCATGGAGTCTGCGGTATTCTCGGCACACTGCTGACCGGTCTGCTCAGCACAAGCAACGGTGCTTTCTACGGATTCGGTTGGGGATTCTTTGGAGCAGAGCTCTTCGGCATTCTCGTCATCGACCTCTGGGCTGCTGCCTGCGGATTCGTCCTCTTCTATGGCATCAAGAAACTGCACGGACTGCGTGTGGATGCCCGCATCGAGGAGGAAGGTCTCGATATCTACGAGCATGGAGAAGCATGCTACAACTAAGTATTAATCAATTAGTTTCATATATTATTATCAATTAGAAAATGTTGCTGTCAATTAAAAAGGTAAGTATTATGAAAAAGGTAATTAGATTGTTTTCCCTCACGGCTCTGTTGCTCCTCGGGGCAACATCCGTAGAGGCTCAAGATGAAGTAGAAGCCACTATCGCTGCTGACGTAGTCAACCATTATATCTGGCGTGGCCAAGACTTGGGTCACACCGCGTTCCAACCAACTCTCGGCGTCGCCTACAAGGGACTCTCGCTCACAGCATGGGGCAGTACAGGACTGACCGAGTCTGCCGACACAAGGGAGCTTGACCTCACCCTGGCATACACCATCGGAGGTTTCAACATCGGTGTCTGCGACTATTGGTTCAACGAAGGCCAAGATCCTGAGAACCGCTACTTCAAGTACGAAGCCCACGAGACCAACCACGTCTTCGAGGCCAACATTGGCTATGACTTCGGTTTCGCCTCGCTGCAATGGTACACCAACTTCGCCGGCAACGACGGTGTGAAGAAGAACGGCAAACGTGCCTACAGTTCCTATTTTGAGATTTCGGCTCCGTTCAAACTCGCCACTTGCGACTGGACTGCCACCGCAGGAGCCGTTCCTCACTACACGACTTCGTATGGCACAACGGGATTTGCCGTGACCAACCTATCCCTGAAGGCCTCGAAGGACATCAAGATCACCGACTCCTTCAGTGTCCCCATCTTCGGACAAGTTGTCGGCAATCCTTGCAGTCAACACGCCTACCTGGTGTTCGGCTTCACTTTGCAGCCATAAGCCAGCCCCTGTTTCCCTCTCCCTCACCCATTGGAGGGAGGGGGAATCTTTGTTGTATATACACATTATATAATATCTATGAACACTAAGTACATCTTCGTCACTGGCGGCGTGGTTTCCTCCTTGGGAAAGGGAATCATCTCCGCATCGATCGGCAAACTATTGCTGGCACGTGGCTACAAAGTCACTATCCAGAAGTTCGACCCCTACATCAACATCGACCCGGGCACGCTCAATCCTTATGAGCATGGTGAGTGTTACGTGACCGACGACGGCATGGAGACTGACCTCGATCTCGGACACTACGAGCGTTTCACCGGCATCCGAACCACCCGCAACAACTCCATCACCACAGGCCGAATCTACAAGACCGTCATCGACCGCGAGCGTCATGGCGACTATCTCGGCAAGACCATTCAGGTCGTTCCCCACATCACCGACGAGATCAAGCGTCGGATGCTTCGTGAGGGTCTTAATGAGGGTCTCGATTTCGTCATCACCGAGGTAGGTGGAACCATTGGCGACATCGAGAGCGCTCCTTTCATGGAGGCCATCCGTCAGTTGCGCTGGCAGTTGGGTCGCGATGCCGTGTGCGTCCATCTGACGTATGTTCCCTATCTGAAGGCGGCGGACGAGCTGAAGACGAAGCCCACCCAGCACTCGGTGAAGGAGCTGCAGGGCATGGGCATCCAGCCCGACATCCTCGTGCTCCGTACTGAGCGGCATCTCGACGACGGTCTGCGGATGAAGGTGGCGTCGTTCTGCAATGTCGATCTCGAGTGTGTGGTGCAGAGCGAGGACATGCCCAGCATCTACGAGGTGCCGGTGAGCATGCAGCGTCAGGGACTTGATGCCGACATCCTTCGGAAGATTGGCATTCCTGTCGGGGAGACGCCGGCGATGAAGTCTTGGCATGACTTCCTGCAGAAGCAGCGGAGTGCCACCTGCGAGGTGCATGTGGCGCTGGTGGGCAAGTACGATTTGCAGGACGCTTACAAGAGCATCCGCGAGAGCCTCAATCTGGCGGGTATATACAATAATGTGAAGACGAAGATTCACTTCATCAACAGCGAGGGCATCACCGCCGACAACGTGGCAGAGAAGCTCGACGGAATGGCTGGCATCCTCATCTGTCCGGGCTTCGGACAGCGGGGCATCGAGGGCAAGATCATCGCCGCTGAGTATGGCCGCACCCACGACCTGCCCACGTTCGGCATCTGTCTCGGCATGCAGATGATGGTCATCGAGTTTGCTCGCAATGTCCTCGGATATAAGGATGCTCATAGCACGGAGATGGCTCCTGACACACAGCATCCCGTCATCGATCTCATGGAGGAGCAGAAGACCATCACAGGCATGGGCGGAACGATGAGGCTCGGTGCCTACGATTGCGAGATCAAGGAGGGAAGCAAGACGTGGAAGGCTTATTCGACCAGCAGCTCTAAACCCTCAACTCTAAACTCTAAACTAGTTCAGGAGCGTCACCGTCACCGTTACGAGTTCAACAACATCTACCTCGACGACTACGAGCAGAAGGGCATGCAGTGCGTCGGACGTAATCCTGGCAATGACCTCGTCGAGATCGTCGAAATCCCCCAGAACAAGTGGTACATCGGCACGCAGTTCCATCCTGAATATGCGTCCACCGTCATCCACCCGCATCCCCTCTTCATGTCATTTATAAAAGCTTGCATCGATGGAACAACTGAAGCATGAGTGTGGCGTGGCGATGATTCGCCTCCTCAAGCCACTCGACTATTACCAACAGAAGTACGGCACTTGGCGGTGGGGGCTGAACAAGCTCTACCTGCTGATGGAGAAACAGCACAACCGCGGACAGGAGGGAGCTGGTGCTGCCTGCGTCAACCTCGATGCCCCGGCTGGCGAAGAGTATATGTTCCGCGAGAAGGCCTTGGGCAAGGATGCCATCTCCGAGATATTCCGGAAGATCGGTGAGGACGAGAAGCATTTCACTTCCTCCACCTCGCAGCCCTTCCATTCTCCTTTCGCCGGACAGCTCTACATGGGTCACCTCCGATACTCCACCACCGGCAAGAGCGGGCTCCAGTACGTCCATCCCTTCCTCCGACGCAACAACTGGAGGGCCAAGAACCTTTGCCTTTGCGGAAACTTCAACATGACCAACATCGATGAAGTCTTCCAGTTCCTCACCCAGCAGGGACAGTCGCCACGCATCTACGGCGACGCCTACATCACCCTCGAGCTGATGGGTCACCGCCTCGACCGCGAGGTGGAGCGACTCTTCTCCGAGGCCAAGGAGCAGGGACTCACCGACACCGGCATCACCGCCTATATAGAGACTCATGTGGAGATGGCCAACGTCCTCCGCACCACGATGAGCCACTACGACGGCGGATACGTCATGTGCGGAATCACCGGCTCTGGCGAGATGTTCGCCGTACGCGACCCTTGGGGCATCCGTCCCGCCTTCTACTACCAGGACGACGAGGTCGTGGTCGTCGCATCCGAGCGTCCCGTCATCCAGACCACCTTCGACCTCACTGCCGACGACATCCACGAACTGCCCGCCGGCCAGGCCCTCATCGTCCGCAAAGACGGTCACTCCCACCTCGACCAGATTCTTCCCCCCATCTACTCTCAGCCCTCAGCCCTAAACCCTAAACCCAACTTCGCTTGCTCCTTCGAGCGCATCTACTTCTCCCGAGGTTCCGACCGTGACATCTACCAGGAGCGTAAGCGCCTCGGCGAGCAACTCACGCCAGCCATCATGAAGGCCATCGACGGCGACGTCCCCCACACCGTCTTCTCCTACATCCCCAACACTGCCGAGGTCGCTTTCCACGGCATGACCGA
>JAFXVS010000085.1 GCA_017534815.1 Bacteroidaceae bacterium
AGCCTTTAGCCATTAATGACTAATCATCCAGTTCTTGAATTCTGCTGCCTTGTTCTTGCTGACGAAGAGCGGTTCGGGCAGTTCGATGGGCATGCTGACGAGCAGACGGCTGTCGAACCACACGACGATTTCCTTCACACAGTCGCGCGCCACGATGTACTGTTTGTTGGCACGGAAGAACTTCGAGGGATCGAGACCACCGGCAATGGAGTCGAGCGAACGGCTGTAGAGCATCATCTGTCCTGACTTCAAATAGATTTGTGTCTTGCGGTCGGTGCTGTAGATGCACGCCACATCGTCCATGCTGACCGGCACGAGCTTGTCTTTCACCGGCACGAGCAGCGAGGTCGTGTAGTTGCCTGAATCTGCAGGTCGCATCTTCATCATGCGCTGGAGATAGTCCATCACGTCGCTCTGTGTCCACCGCTTGAACTTGTCGAGCGCACGGGTCAGTTCCGAGGTCTTGATGGGCTTGAGCAGGTAGTCCACGCTGTTGACCGTGAAAGCATCGAGGGCGTATTGGTCGTAGGCAGTGGTGAACACGATGGGCACCGTCACCTCCATCTCCTGAAAGAGCGTGAAGGCCGAACCGTCACTCAGATGTATGTCCATGAAGATGAGGTCGGGCGCAGGATGGCTGCTCAGCCAGCGGACAGTCTGCTGAACACTCTCCAACACCTGCAAGACCTCTATCTCGCTGTCTATTTCCTGCAACATGGCGATGAGGTTCTCGCTCGCCGCAGTTTCGTCTTCTATAATCAATACTCTCATGATCCCAAGGGTAATATGACTTTAAATGTTTGCTCCGTTCTCTCCACACGAATCTGCCGATTCATCAGCAACATGAAGCGCTTCTCCAGATTGGTCAGTCCCGTGCCGTGTGTCTCGGGCTTGTACTGCTTCGGATACATCGGGTTGATGACCATCAGTTCCTTCGCCTCGTTCATCACGATGTCCACCCGCATCCGGTGCTCGCTGTCTATCATGTTGTGCACGGTCACGTTCTCAATGAGCGGCAGGAGTGCCAGCACGGGAATGGAGAGGTTCATGCAGTCGGCTGGCACGTCGATGTGGACGTCGAGCTTGCCTGCGTACCTCACTTCCATCACCTCGCTGAACGACCGCGCAAATTCCAGTTCTTCCTCCAGCGTCACCAGCTGTTTGCGCTCGCTCTGCAGGATGTAGCGGAAGATGTCGCTCAGGTGGTCGATATAGCAGATGGTGAGCTTGTCATCCTTCTTGCGGACGAGACTGCTGATGCCGCCAAGCGAGTTGAAAAAGAAGTGCGGATTGATCTGGTTCGTCAGTGCGGTGCAACGACTCTCCAGACTCTCAATCTTCAGTTGCTGCAGCTCCTCCTCCTTCTTCTGGTGGATGATTCCCAGGTAGTTGGTGAAGCCCAAGAGCAGTCCCATCATGCCCATGACGATGAACTGGAACGTCAGGATGATGGGGCGTCCGTCGAAGCCTGTGCAGATGAGTGCCGTGATGCCCTTGTAGAGGCCGTATGCCACGATGGTCAATGCCACGTTCGGCAGGATGCGCTTCAACAGCGACTGTGTCTTCAGCCAGCGCACATTGAACAGCAACAGTCCCATCGAGAACGCCCAGAAGAGCAGGAAGCGGATGAGCATGTTGTCGATGTAGCAGACACGTCCATCGGCTGGCACGCAGTCCCAGTCCCAACTCAGAAACAAGAGGTTGGGATAGCTGACGAATGCCGTGCACACCAGGCTGGCCAGCAGGATCTTATTGAAGGATTTATCGTATTTCATTCTTGGTAAAGTACTTTCAAGACCGTTTTACGCCACAAAGTTAAGAATTAATTCCCGTGCTTCACGACAAAAGTGCATAAAAACGTAAAATCGGCTCATCATGCCGATTTTACGAATCTATTAAATAACAAATCAAACCAATCTATGTGTCGGATTGGGTCGCCCGGGCTGTAAGTATCGCCAAGCCAGCACCTCGTCTGTGTATTGGCCGTCAATCGCCTCGACAAGCACTTCGCGGATGAGCTCGTCGAGATGCTCAGGCGTAGTCTCGACACGGGCATTGATGATGAGCTTCACGTTGTCGCTCGTGCCAGCCGAACCACGCAGTTGCAGGGTCGATGCATCGCCCGTGATGTTGCCGACGGCATACTGCTTGCCATTCTCGGCAATGACCTTGACATGTCCCACACGTAGCCGCTCCTTCTTGATGACTTTTGCGATGCCCGTCATGATGTCCTTCAGCACCGTGTCCCAATAGACATTCTGTCCGGAGAGGGCGACTGTGCCATTGAGCCAACCCAGCACAGCCTCGCCGTGGGCATACTTGTCGTAGTCGATGTCAAGAATCTTCGTGCCCTCGCCCTGACGGTTCGCCACATCCTTGAACCACTCGCGGATGCCTGTGCCGTTCATCGTGCTGCAGGCCATCACCTTCGTGTGGTGGAAGCAGGCTTGTGTGTCCTTCACGAGCTTCTCCAGTTCCTCGTCACTCAACAGGTCAGTCTTCGTGATGAGAATCACCTCGCTCTCCTCCAACTGCTTGCGATAGATGTAGGCGGCATCCTCGTGCAGACCTCCATCGCCTCCGTAAAGGATGGACTTCAGTCGGGCGGGATCGCTCAGCACGGTCAGCGGCGAGACAATCACCTCTGTGTTGTGATACTTCTTCAGTGGACGCACGATGGTGGCGGTGAGGTCAGCGCAACTGCCCACAGGTTCTGCCAGAATGACATCGGCCTGCACATTATCGCGCAGAGAATGGATGGCATCGACGAAGCCATTGAAGTTGCAGCAGAAGCAACTGCCCGCCACCTCCGACACTTGCAGATTCGCCTGCTTGAGCAATCGGCTGTCAACGAGTTCTGGAGCCTGGTCGTTGGTGATGAGTCCAACACGCTTGCCCTGAGCCATCAGCCGCTGGGCAACGTCCCAAATCAGCGTGGTCTTCCCCGCTCCGAGGAAACCACCGCAAAGAATCAATCTTGTCTGGTTCATGATCTTCTCATTATTATAAATATTGTATATCGTCTATTTTCCACATCCGCACGAACGGTTCTTCTTCTCATTGATGGGCTCGAGCACATACTTGAAGAAGAGCGCTGCAAGGCTGGAGCCGATGATAGGAGCCAGCACATACACCCAGAACCATCCGCCGACAGCATCAGGCAAGGCTGCATCGCCCCACCCTGTCACGTATGCCACGATGCGTGGACCCAAGTCACGTGCAGGATTCAGTCCCGCCTGCGTCAGCGGAGCGATGAAGAAGATGATGCTACTCACCGTCAGTCCGATGAACACGGGTTGCAGGTCAGACGACGGACGCCCCACGTTGCAGTCCTCCGTCAGGGCAAAAATGAACAGCGCCAACAGGAATGTGCCGAAACCTTCAGCACACATCGCCAGGGGAAGCGAAACTTCCGAGATGGTCGCATCGCCCGGATTCGGATAGAACTCGCCAAACATCCGTGCCGTATCGACCGACGCTGCCGAACCTCTCACGATGCCATTCACGGCCTCGTAATGCTCGATGGAAGGCGAAAACAGTCCAAACAGCACCAGACCAGCCAACACGGCGCCCAACAACTGCGCCACCAGATAGAGCGGCAACCGTTTGGGACACATCCGGCCAGCCAGCACCATCGCCACCGACACAGCGGGATTCAAATGCGCACAGCAGATGTTCCGCGTCAGGAAAATCGCCAGCGTCACACCCAAACCCCACACCAAACCAATCTGGAAGATGCTGTTATACTCCCCAAAAAGAACCGCCACAGCCACGCTGCAGCATCCCAAGAGCGTGAGAACGAACGTTCCCATCAACTCGCCAATAAAATCTTTCATAAAGATGTTGAATGTAAAGATATTAAATGTACAAGAAATCAAATTTCCCGCAAAGGTAATCAATAATCCCCTACCCTGTTTCAGTCCCTCTCGCTATCACGAAAAGCAGTTGTGCCAACACGAAAACCTTTCGTGTTCAGTCCTCATCTTTTCGTGATGAGTCCCTTTACAGACTCGCCATCCAACAATAATCATTATCTTTGCACCATTCAAACATCACACATATATCATCTATAAGAACATGAAAACAATCAAGACTATCCTTTTGGTATGCTTCGCTCTCTTCATGGGCGCAACCACAGTGAACGCAAAAAAGCACGGCATCAAAGTGCTCGTGCTCTGTACAGGCAACACCTGCCGCAGCCAGATGGCTCATGGCCTGCTTGAATCATATGGAAAGGATCTCGCCGTCTATTCAGGAGGTGTCAAGGCCGAACCTCGTGTCAATCCCCGTGCCGTGCTGGTCATGCGCGAAATGGGCATCGACATCAGCGACCACAAGCCCTGCCAGGTCGATGAATACATGGACGAAGACTGGGACTACGTCATCACCGTATGCGACAATGCTGACAAGACCTGCCCCGTCTTTCGTGGCAACGTGAAGCATCGTCTCCACATTCCTTTCGAAGACCCCAGCAAGGTGACCGAGGGAACCTACGAATTCAAAATGAACGAGTACCGCCGCATCCGCGACGAAATCAACGACAAGTTCTTCAAACTCTACTGCGAGATGGAGGAAAGGAAATAAACTATTGGTTATAGGTAAGTTACCGTTTCCTCTATCGGCTTGAGACTGATGTGATTGGTTTTACTTTGTTTCCAGTTTCCAGCCGTTATCACCGTGGTAAATCATCTGATGGGTCATGCCACCGTCGATGCAGATGTTCTCGCCTGTGATGAAACCAGCCTTGTCAATCACGCAGACCTTTGCACCAGCCTTCTGAAATTCTTCGGCAATGCAACGTCCGATGCCCTGAGCACCGCCTGTTATGACGGCTACTTTATCTTTGAAAAACATATTCCTGCTTATTCTATTTGATAGATTTCACCTTTGAAACATCACGAAGCTTGGCTTCAGGCTGTTCATCAGGATTGACCTCCAGCTGCATGTCTGCCTCGATGGAAGCAATCTGATCGCGTGACTCATAACGTTTGATGACCTTGCCATCGCGTCCAATGAGGAACTTGGTGAAGTTCCATTTGATGTCACCACCGCCAGCTTGCTCCTTCAACCATGTGTAAAGAGGATGTGCGTTCTCGCCGTTCACATCAATCTTGTCGAACTGTGGGAAGTGGATGTCGAAATTGGCTGTGCAGAACTGGTGGATCTCCTGAATGGTGCCAGGAGCCTGCTGTCCGAACTGGTTGCAAGGGAAGTCAAGAATCTCGAAGCCCTGACCGTGATACTTCTGGTAGAGCGGTTCCAAATCTTTGTACTGAGGTGTGAACCCGCATCGGGTGGCTGTGTTGACAATCAGCAACACCTTCCCTTTGTAGTCTGAGAGCGACACTTCTTGACCAGCATCGTTCTTCACCTTGAAATCATAAATGCTTTGTGCCGAGAGAGTCAGCACGCTTACCATTGCCATGAGGCAGAATAATAGTCTTCGTATCATCATCGTTTTGTTTTATGTTTGGTTACTTGTTTGCTTTTATGATAGTAGTCATTCTACATACACAACTTGTATTGATGAGCACAAAGTTATGATAAATTCTTTATATGACGATAGGTTTGCGAAACAGAAAGACCATTTATAAGGCATTTTTAACAATTTTGAACCCCCTACTGGGGCTTTTTGTGATGTTTTTTGGTTTTTCAATTGTTTTGTACTACCTTTGTAAATTAATTGATGCCCAAACCACTGGCGGAGAGGTTCCGCAAGGAGTTCTACCGCGATATAGAGGATAGATGACAAACAACAATATAGATGACAAACAACAATTAAATAAAATACGATTATGACTACCAGAAAGTTGATGGGCGCCGCCATCGCCCTTTTATTATTGGCCAGTTGTTCATCAAATTGCAAGGAGAATGAGCAAGCAACCTCTGCACCGTCTTTCGACGAAGTTCTTTCAACCCGTAGAAGTGTCCGCAGCTATGATGCCTCGAAGAAGATTTCAGAGGCAGAAGTCAGGGAACTTCTCAAAGCCACACAGGAAGCACCCTCGTGGGCCAATCAACAACCGACGAAGTATTATGTAGCCATCAGCGAAGAGAAACTGACAGCAGTTCAGGACATGGTCGGCGGCAACAAGGAGCGCATCAAGGATGCCCCCGTACTCATCGTTTCCACCTTCGAACGTGGCAAGTCTGGCTTTTTCCAAGGTGAGCAGACCAACGAGGTCGGTGACGGTTGGGGTGCTTACGACAACGGCCTGAGCAACTGCTACCTGATTCTGAAGGCAAGAGCGATGGGATTTGACACCCTCATCATGGGTATGCGTGATGCCGACCAACTCAGGGCCCTCTTCGCCATCCCAGAGAACGAGACCATCATGGCTGTCATCGCCTTAGGATACAGAGCAGAAGAGCCCAACCGTCCCGAAAGACGAGCCCTTGATGAGATTGTAAAATTCTATTAATTTTCTCTCACATTGCCCATTTCATTAATACAGACCTGGGGCAAGGAGCAATTCAGCGATGTGGTGACGAATTGACGAGTGAGATTACTATCCCTAGCTGGCAACAAAGGGTGCAATACTCAAAATCGAGTGTTTTTCGGCAACATACCCATGATTTGGACACTACAAATGATTACCCTACTGTGAGTATTAGGGTGCTTTGATGGGCGGCTATGGGAAACGTGTATTTTTTGGAAGGGGATTGGGTTATTTCCCTAAAAACTCGCTGGGTGTGATACCCGTCATGCGCTTGAAAAGGCGGGTGAAGTGGTGAGGAAAATCGAAACCCAACAGGCGGGAAGTCTCGCTGATGTTATGACCTTGCATCAGCAGACTTTTCGCCTGATTTATTATATATTTATGTATATAGCCGATGGCTGTGCCGCCCGTGGCCGTGTGGACGATGTCGCCAAAATAACGGGGCGAATAGGCTAGCTGGGAGGCGCACCAAGCAACGGTAGGCAAGCCTTGCGACAGTTGGCGGTTTTCACGAAAATAGGTCTGCAGCAGGTTGTGAAAGCGTTTGAGCACGTCGTTGCCGTCTTTGTCGTCTTCCGAAATCTGACGCAAATAAATGCGGTTGCAGTATTCCAAAATCAGGTGCAGATAACCCAACAGGACACTTCTCAATGATGGCGAGTCGTCGTGTGTCTGCACCTCCTGACGCATCTGAATGACCAGCTGTGTGATGCAGAGCCATTCGTCGGGTTCCATTCGCAGTGTCTCGGTGAAGAAGTAGGAGAAGAACTGGTAGCGGTCTATCTGGTGTTCCAATTCAGAACCGTGCAGCAGTTCGGGCGACCACAGCAGCACCCATCCGCTCAGCGTGATGCGCTCGCCGTTGTCTTCCAGTCCTCCTATCTGTCCAGGCTCAACGGCAATGATTGAGGCATCGCTCACCTGCAGTTTCCGCATGCCATAGGAGAGATTGTGGGGAAACTGCCGCTGAATGAAAAGCCCATACACGCCATAGTTGTTCAGGCTATGACGGAAGGGTTCCAACTCGTCATAGTGGATAATGCTCAAGAGTGGGTGCAACACCGGTGCATCCACAAATTGGGCATAGTCGTTAGGATTGTCCACTTTCAGTATCTTCTTCATATTCTGGCAGATGTTTCATCAAATTGAGTCCAAGTTCATAGGCCTTTTGTAAGGCATCTGTATTCCTTATGTCACCCTTATCCTTGACACCACGAACTAACACTCGCCCTGCATCTTCCAGTTTGAAGAAGTTAAGGCAAAGACGATATTGCATAAGAATGCTGTCGAAAAGTTCGGGGAGTGTTGCAGCACCAACAAGTAGGAGTGACATCTTCTGAATAGGGAACGTATCTCTGATGGGATTATGGCAGCGGTCAATGACGGCTTTCAGTTGTGCACTCAGCCCGTAGAAATAAACAGGTGAGGCTATCACGAGCATATCGGACTGTCTCATCTTCTCGTAGATGAGCGGCATGTCGTCCTTCTGTACACAAATATTGTCTTTGCTCTTAAAGCAAGCGTTGCATCCCATGCAAGGATTGACCTTATAATCGTGTACAGACACCACTTCCACATGATGCTTCAGCGAGGCTCCATTGACGAAAGCTTCTACCAGTAAGTCTGTATTGCCACCCTTTCGTGGACTTCCTGAGAGAATCAGTATATTCATTTTCTCCATCGCTTTAGCATCGGGAAGAAACCGTGCATCATCTGCTTGTACTCATCCTTAGTCATGGGCTTTGGCATCTGCTTGTTCACTTCGTCAACGAATTGCGAACAATGCTCTATCATCTCATCCATCGTACAATCCTGCAGGAACTTGCCATCTTTGTAGCAGTACATGCAGTAATCTTCATTCTTACTTCCATCGGCATTGGTACCGAGGACTTCTTCTGTGAGCGGCATTCCGCAGCTCTGACAAAATTTCTGTTCCATATTATCTTTATTTATTAATCTCCAATCTTAACACTCTAATAGGTCGTCCCTCGCCTTGATACTGATTTGCATCTCGTATAGTCATTGTTCTATTTTTTACACATACTATCATTTTTGTTTGCAAAGATACGGCAAAATAAATATTCCAGCAAATTTCTGGGATATTCTGTAGG
>JAFXVS010000086.1 GCA_017534815.1 Bacteroidaceae bacterium
TAAACTTTCCTTTCTTTTTCCATGATTACTTGAAATTTTAGTTAATAATAATGTGAAATAATGTGTGAATTGCATATTGGCGGCAAAAGTACGGCAAAAAGCGTTAACAAAAAAAAAAAAACGATAAAAAATGTTAATAAATTATTAAGAAAAAGAAGGAAATAAGCCGGAAACGCCTCAAAATGCCTGAAAACGCGGCACTTATGCCCAAAAACAAAGAGTGAAAAAATTTTTCACCCTAAAAACCGAAAAAACAAAAAATGTGGCACGACCAGAGCAATCGCACCACATTATATATATAAGAAAACCTCTACTTGTGATCACCCAGACATTCCATCACCTTCTCCCATTCGTCACATAACTCGTGCATAGAATGGAAGAGCAGGTTTGCACCCGGGGTCAGCAAGGCCTCATCCGGCAATGGTCCTGTATTCACGGCAATCGTGAACACACCCGCCGCCACGCCTGCCTCCACGCCTAATGGTGCATTCTCCACCACGACGAAATGATTGGGCAACAGGTCTCCATCGTCCCCATGACTTCTCATCCATTTCTTCGCTTTCTCCATCCCCATCAGATAAGGTTCAGGATTGGGCTTCCCATACTGCACATCGAAAGCCGTCACCATCAGTTCTTTCTTGAAAATGTCAGGAAAGTTTCTGTTCAACCTGTCTAAGAGTGTCATCTGGCCGCTACCCGTCACCACCATCGGCACCACTCCACTCGCCTTCACCTTCAGCAGCAACTCATACGCTCCCGGCATCCGCTCCGCCTTGGGACACTGGTTGAACAATTCGCTCTTATATTTATATATATTGTGTATTTCTTCCTCCGAAGCTTCATGTCCACGCTGACGTACAGACACCAAATTGATGGTGCCAGCGCCCGTGCGTCCTTCATGCATGTATGCTTCCCACTCAGGCAAGTCCAGTCCGAAGTGTGCCATCGTCTCGTGCCAGCACCGCGCATGATTTCTCATCGAATCGAAAAGCACACCGTCCATATCGAACATGGCCGCCTTCAGCGCCATCCGCTCAAGCCCTCTCTCTGCCAAATACCGACTGACCGCCGCCTCAATCTCTCTCTTTTCCATCTCTCAATGCTTAACCCTAAACTCTTAGCCCTAATCTCTCAACTCTTTCTCTATCTTCTGCACCTCTTCCTTCGAGAAGCCTTTGGTCAGTTCCTTCCAGACTTCGGTCTGCAAACGAATCTCCTTGCTGACCTCTTCTCGCGCTATTCGTAGCATTTCCTTATGGTCGAACGCCAATTCCGGCACCTCAGTCAGAGGGAACCACTTCGCCTGTCTTGCATCGTCCATTCCCTTCACCTCGCTCACCCGCACCAGCGAATAGTACGCAATCGTCAGCACCCTCTCACGTGGGTCACGATCAGGCGCAGAAAAGGCATGAAACTGCCGTACCACACCCGTTGTCAGCCCCGTCTCCTCCATCAACTCCCGACGTGCCCCTTCTTCAGCAGATTCGTCCATCTCGAGAAAACCACCCGGGAATGCCCAACATCCCTTGTAAGGTTCGCCACCCCGCTCAATGAGCAGCACCTTCACAGTCTTTCCATCAAACCCAAAAATCACATTGTCCGTCGTCACACCCGGATGCGGATACTTGTAATGATACTTTAATTCTTCCATATTTACGTGAGAAGCACTATCCACACAGAGTTGCTGGCCTGCCCGAAGCATCTGCAACATATCGCCACCCGAACAGTCCTGTCCCTGCATAAAAGCGCAAAGAAAAAAAATGACAATCAGTAATAAACTCATCATGCAAAAGTACGAACTCTTTTTCTAACCACCAAAAAATCCACAGAAAATTTTGTAATGTCGGGAAATACATCTAATTTTGCACACATTAAATAAAACAACAAAAATCATGAATTTCAAAAAGAATACATTACGTATCGGTATGGGAGGGATGCTCGCCGTCTGCTCCCTCATGCCTTTCTCCTCATGCGAGAAAATCAGTCTGGAAGATGAAGAAATAGGTTCAGAACCATCTACGGGCAATGCACTACTGACCATAAGTACCCGTGGCGTAGATGATACAGAAGAAGCCATCAAATACGGCCGCATCTATATTTTCAACTCAGCGGGTACATGTGTACAGATGCTCTCCACCACCGAGGATAACAATACCGCCACTACACGATTGGACGCGGGCACCTACACCCTCTATGCTGTAGGAGTCGAAGACCTCGAACGCTTCAATCTTCCCACTCAGGCAGAAGCAACATCCACCAGCGTCATCACTTTGCTGAGCGGAAAAGTGATGGATGACCTGCTGATGAAAACAGTCAATGTCACCCTCGAAGACGGTGAAACCCTGAACCAGCCCATCTCGCTGGAGCATAAGGTGCTCAGCATCGACCAAGTGGAAATCAAGGATGTGCCCGACGATGTCACCCAAGTGGAAGTGTCCGTCAATTCCTTCTATAGTTCCGTACGTCTCGATGGCACATTCCCCGACACACCCACAGAAAGCTATACGGTGACGCTGACCAAACAGACTGACGGCACAACATGGAAAGCAATACCGCAGCAGTTGCTCTTCCCCACCAAAGGAGCACCGACCATCACGGTATCTGTCACTTCACCAAGAGGTGTTCAAGGCTTCTCCTACACAACTTCTGATGCATTGCCAGCCAACCACCACTTCACCCTCAGCGCCACCTATAAAGCCACACAGGGAACTCTTCTGGATATGGTGCTGACGGCATCCGACTGGGGTGAAAACCGCATCGTTAGCTTTGACCTCGACGATGACAACAAAGTAATTCCTGTAGCACAATCTTACTTCAACGGCTACTACGTCGTTTCTGTTGACGCAACAGCACACTCTGCAGTCCTGTTAGCTAAGAGTTCCTTGGCATACGCCGCACCTTCCAGCACCACCGATGCGGAAGCATGGCAAACCGCCACGGTGGCTCCAATGGCAGCTCTCGCCAAACCGTTCGGCGTTTCTACCAATTGGCGTCTGCCCACCCATGACGAAATCGAAGTCGTATCGAAGGACACACAGATTGTCACCTTCACTAGCGGTGGTATCTCAGCCATCTACTTCTGCACCATCAGCAATGATTTCGGTTGGGGCTACACTCAGAAGTCTGGTGATACGTACACTTTTAACACAGGAACAGCAGAATTCGGCAGCCAAATTAAGCTCCGTCCAGTCATTGACATTAACTATTGACAATTATGAGAAATCTTCATCTGCTTTTGTCCATCCTGCTCGCCCTGCTAATGATGGCGTGTGAGAAGTTGGAATTGCCCGAAGAGGATGCTGCACCTCAATCTCAAGGCAATCTGACGTTGAGTGTCTTTCAATTGGAGCAAACACCTTTCGCCGCATCGACTCGTGCTGTAGCATCAGATGTATGTACACGTGTTAATTTCGGCATTTATGACACCGAAGGCAATCGCGTGAAGCAGACCAATCAGAAGTTGGGTGATGATAATTTCGGTACTGCCAGTTTCCAATTACCAGAAGGAACTTACCAGCTTGTTGTCGTAGCACATAGCAGCAACGGGAACCCGACGATGACCGACCCCACAAAGATTCAGTTCACCAAGGCAAAGGGGTTCACCGACACGTTCATGTACAACACCACCATTACGATAGGATCTGAACCAAAGACCATGTCCTTGTCTCTCCATCGCATTGTAGCACTCTGTCGTTTTGTGATAGAAGACAAAATTCCTCATAACGTAGCGAAACTGAGGTTCTTATACAAAGGAGGTAGCGGAACTTTCAATGCCGCCACAGGACTCGGCAACCCTAACAGCACGCAACAAACCGTAGAATTCAACGTGAACGAAGGTAGCACTTCCACCCAATATGACCTCTACACATTCCTTCCCAAAACGGAAGGAACTATCGAATTGACAGCTACGGCGTACGATGCAGCGGACAATGCTCTCTATGAACATGTATATTCTAACATCCCCATGCAGCAGAATCGTATCACGTGGTACTCGGGTTCTTTCTTCACGGGTAAGACACCCACGTCCTCCCAAGCTTTCACCGCAACCCTCTCCATTGACGAGAAATGGGAGGAGGAAATACGTCTAACTTATTGATTAATCAAAACTCTATATATGGATCATTATCAATATCATATCTTCTCTCCTTATCGGGTATGTCCATTAGGTGCTCATGTGGATCATCAGCACGGATTAGTCACTGGATTTGCCATCGACAAGGGTGTGGATTTATGGTTTAATGTGAATGAAAATAGCCATGTGCATCTGGAGTCACGTACCTTTGAAGGGATTGTGGATTTCGACATGGACTCCCCGTCACAGGTACGAGAAAGACACTGGGGCGACTATGCACGTGGTGCAAAGTATGCGCTGAGGAAGCGGTTTGAACTGACACGAGGCATTACAGGTGTGATACAAGGAAGTCTGCCAGTAGGTGGATTGTCATCGAGTGCTGCCGTGTTGATTGCATATGTGATGGCATTTGCAAAGGCAAATAATATCACCTTACAACCATTTGAGTTGGTGAAGATTGCTTCAGAGGCAGAACGCGAGTATATCGGACTGAACAACGGTTTGTTGGATCAAGCTTGTATTGCGTTAGGACGGAAGGACGGATTGTTGTTCTTGGATTGCGATTCGGACGAATGGCGTATCATCAAGCGAAACCCTGAGATGCCAGAGTTTGAGATTGGCATATTCTTCTCAGGACTGACCCGTTCTTTGGTGAACTCGGACTACAACCTGCGAGTGTTTGAGTGCAAGACTGCGGCATGGAACATGTTGGCTTATACGGAACAGCCGCTGAAGACGTTTGACAAGACATTCCTAAGGGACATTCCAAAGGCTACGTTTGAGAAGACCCGCATCGCCATGCCGGCAAGGTTTGCACGCCGTGCTGAGCATTTCTATTCAGAATACCGTCGTGTCCGTCAGGGTGTGACAGCATGGGAGACAGGAAATCTGAAGCTCTTCGGCAAGTTGAGTTTTGACAGCTGCGAATCGAGCATCCACAACTATGAGTGCGGAAGTCCTGAGTTGATTGCCATCTATGAAATCATGCGCAGCCTTCCTGGCGTGTATGGCGGACGATTCTCCGGTGCAGGATTCAAGGGTGCCTGCATCGCTTTGGTTGATCCTGCCCACAAAGAGGCCATTGAGACAACGCTGACAGAAAAGTATCTGGCGCAGTTCCCTGAGTACGAAAAGACTTTCAAGGTATTCTGGGTGAAGCCAGATGACGGAGCAAGATTTGTGTAACAGTCAATGAAAAAATAGAAAAGTGAAGAATATAGTCATTGCGGCAGGATATGCCACGCGGTTGGGAGAATTGACAAAGAACTTTCCGAAACCATTGTTGAAGATAGGAGAAAACACCATATTGGGACGGATGCTGGATGACATCGATGCCATTGACGACATTGATGAACATATTATCATCACGAACCATAAGTTTGCAGGCATCTTTGAAGACTGGATAAAAGGACTGCGCTACAGCAAACCTATCACCATTGTGGATGACGGTACGGAAACCAACGAGACCCGATTGGGGGCTGTGTGTGACTTGTTGTTTGCCATGAAGAAGTTGAGCATTGATGATGATCTTCTGGTGGTGGCTGCTGACAATCTGCTCTTCTTCTCGTTCCAAGAGTTTGTGGACTTTGCGAAGGAGAAGAGAACAAGTTGTATCATGTGTCATGAGCAGCCAGAAATCGAGAAGTTACAGCGTACAGGTGTGGTGGAGTTGGATGCTAATTGGCGTGTGCTGGGCATGGAGGAGAAGCCACAGGTGCCTAAAAGCCATTGGGCTGTACCTCCCTTCTACATCTACATGAAGAAGGATCTTGACCTTGTGCGTCATTCTGTGGAGAATGGCTGTGGGAAAGATGCGCCAGGCAATCTTGCTCATTACATGGTGGAGCGCACCTCAATGCATGCTTGGCCGATGAGCGCAGGAAGATTCGACATCGGAAGTCTTGACACCTATCACGAAGCCGTAAAAAGGTTCGGGTAATGGAGGGGTTAGAGAGTTTAGAAATTAGAGTTTAGGGGTTAGAAATTTAAGGTTAAAGTTAAAAATATGCAGCAAATAGATTTGAACGGGAAGACCATTTTGGTCACGGGATCAGCGGGATTCATCGGAAGCAATTTGGTGAAGCGACTGATGAAAGACGTAAAGGATGCCACCATCATTGGCATCGACAACATGAACGATTATTACGATGTGGCTCTGAAGGATTTTCGTCTGAAGGAGATTGAGTCATTAAACGCTCAATCACCAACGATTCGCTACCACTTCATCAAGGGCGACATTGCTGATAAGGCCACGATTGATGGTCTCTTCGAACAGTATAAACCACAGGTGGTGGTGAACCTTGCCGCACAGGCAGGAGTACGTTATTCCATCACCAATCCTGATGCTTACATCCAGTCAAACCTCATTGGTTTCTACAACATTCTGGAGGCTTGCAGGAACTGGCCTGTGGAGCATTTGGTGTACGCATCCTCTTCCAGCGTGTATGGAAGTAACAAGAAGGTGCCCTATTCTACCGACGACAAGGTGGACAACCCCGTCTCGCTGTATGCCGCCACCAAGAAGAGCAATGAATTGATGGCGCATGCCTACAGCAAACTGTATAATATTCCATCAACGGGTTTACGTTTCTTCACCGTCTATGGTCCTGCAGGACGTCCCGATATGGCTTATTTCGGCTTCACCAACAAACTGGTGAAGGGTGACACTATCCAGATATTCAACTTCGGCAATTGTATGCGTGACTTCACTTTTGTGGATGACATCGTGGAGGGCGTGGTGCGCATCATGCAGGGCGCTCCTGAGAAGAAGCAGGGAGAAGACGGGCTGCCATTACCACCCTACGCAGTCTATAACATCGGCAATAACAATCCTGAGAACCTGCTCAACTTCGTGGACATCCTCCAGCAGGAACTCATCCGCGCCAAGGTGCTGCCCGAAGATTACGATTTCGATGCTCACAAGCAATTGGTGCCGATGCAACCTGGCGATGTGCCGACCACCTATGCCGACACATCTGCTTTGGAACGTGACTTCGGCTTCAAGCCATCAACCTCTCTGCGTGATGGATTGAGAGCCTTTGCAGAGTGGTACGCAGGCTTTTACAAATAAAGAAGAGTGCTTTTATCTATCAAGAAGGGGGCTTTTTGCCCTCTTTTTTGTTTTTTTAATACCAAAGTTTTGGTGATGCCATAATTTGGACGTACTTTTGCCACCGAAACCAACCATGTTGGCATCACTTTTGTATAATCAAATCATCGTCAAATATGAAAATGAACAATCGCTATTTGTCTATTACCTTATTAACAATGTTATTATCAATGGGAATACTAAGAGTTTTTGGTCAAGGTCTTGATTTTGCCTCAAGACTGAAGTCGGCTATTGAAAAAGTGCAGAAGGAGGCAGACAAAGATCCCGACACCTTTAAGGACAATGTGGCTCAGTTGGAGAAAGACTGGGGCGACAGAAAAAATCATGCGGAGCAGAGTGTGGTGCATGCCATGTTAGGGTCTGCCTACAGGGAGATGAAGTGGACGCATATCACGGACTATGATGAGGAAACGCGCGGCGACTACGACCAGAAGCGTGAAGACCATTTCTCGCATGTGCTGGACGATATGGAGGCGTTGGCTGATGCCAAAGCAAGCACCTATTCCGTGTTTTTGGCAGAGAAGGGGAAGGACAGTTCGTTGTATGGTGGCGACATGTTGTCGGTGATGATTGATTTCCTGATGGAAAATGCTACGCTGACGAGGGAGCAGAAAGCAGACATCTACGAGAAGGCATTCACCCTTTATCAAAAACGTGGCAATCTGAACGGCTACGGATTGATGAAGCGGAAGTGGTTCCAGGAAAAGCGTGAGGTGGAAAGCCAATACGGCAACCTGACGTACGAACAGCATAAGGACAGCCTCTACCAACTCATGCAAGAGCTGAAGAAAGAAGAAGTGGGTGCAGATTTGGCGTTGGAGTACTGGCGCACATTCCTCTGGGGTGACGAGGGCATCCTGTTCTTGAAGTGGGCTGTGGACAACATCGGCAGTTCGCGTCGGAAGAGCGAGGTGAAGATGGAGCTGGAGAACCTCCTGCAGCCCAAGGTGTCCATGTCACGTGTGGATGACATGATGGCTAACCGTCCCTTCTCCATGAGGCTGAACTTCTGGAACTGCGAACGGGCGACGATGACGGTGCGCAAGTATGCAGGACGGACACAGACGAAGGATGGCTACGCGGAATTGAAACTTACGGGCGACGTGATGGAGAAGCAGGAAGTGGTGTTGGCGATGGATTCGACCAATATGGCGAGAAAGGCAAAGGATTTGCCAGTCGAGGGTTATGCCGAGACGAGCATGACGTTGCCTCCAGGCCACTATGTGTGTGTGGCAGAAGCTTTGGGTAAGAAGAGCGTGTCGGAATTTAGGGTCAGCACCATTCGCATCATCCGAACTGACAAGAACAAGGAATCCTACCAAGTGTTTGTATTGGACAATGAGACTGGACGTCCGCTGAAGGGCGTGAAGGTGCAGTGGAGAGACAAGCTACCTGCTGCTGACAAGCGGACAGAAGGCTGGGAGGATCGTGACATCGACGGCGAGAAGGTCACGGGCGAAGACGGTATGGTGGAGCTAAACAAGAACTGGTACATCCGTGCCTTCAGGACAAAGGATGACCTCACCACGTGGGAACATCGCTACAACAACTGGCGTGGGCATCCGGGTCATGACATCCGTGTCAACTTCCGCATTATGACCGACAGGAGCATCTATCGTCCAGGACAGACGGTGCAGGCTTCCGCTTTTGTATTCCGCCAGATAGGCGATGACGTGAAGGTCGTTCCTGACCACAAGTTGACGCTGACGGTGGAGGATGCCAAGTGGAAGAAACTGACCACGATAGATCTGGTGACGAATGAATACGGAACGGCTTCGTTCGAGATTCCCCTGCCAGAGGATTGCGAGGTCGGCGTCCTGCACATGAGACTGAATAACGAAGGCAACCAGAGCTACTCCGAAACGGTTCGGGTGGAAGAGTACAAGCGTCCGACCTACGAGGTGTCGTTCGGCGGCAATCGCACAGGACACTTCGGCGAGGTGTTGGAGGCTGAGGGCACGGCGATGATGTTTGCTGGTGTACCCGTACAGGGTGCACAGGTACACTACACCATCGAATACGCTTCGGTGGACTTCAAGCGCTGGTGGTTCGATACCCATTGGATTCAGCAGTCAGAGGGCGACTTGGTGACTGACGATGAGGGACATTTCCGTGTGCCTGTCACCCTGTCTGACGAGCACCTGACTACACGATGGAACGTGATGCGTTTCCGCATCAAGGCGACGGTGACCGACGTGGCAGGCGAAAGCCATGATGCCGAGTGGACGGTGAATGCCAGCAAGCGGGAGTTCGCGCTCGACTTGACGGTGGATAATGTGGCGGACTTGGGCAAGGACACTTACTTTAAGGTGAATGCCTTCGACCTGAACCGCGAGAAGGTGACGGTGAAGGGCAAGTACTTCATCAAATATGACTATGACAAGGTGGTGGCTGAGGGTGACTTCACGTCAGGCGACTCCATCCTCCTGCCGAAGAACCTGACATTGGGTGCCCGCTATACGGTGAGAGTGAAGGCCTACGAGTCGGACAGCACAGAAGTGAATGACGAAGCAAGCTTCACGCCGTTCAACTCGACGTTGGCAATCACGGAAGTCGGTCGATGGGGCATGAACGACAAGTTCCGTCCAAAGGATGAGCCGACAGAACAGAACTTCATCTATACGGAGCAGAACACTTTCACGGAGGGCGGATCTGCTGACATCTACTTCACGACACGTGAGACCGATGCCTATATCATCTATCGAGTATATAATGAGAAGGGGCTGATTGACCATCAGGTGGGTGTGACTGACGGCACAATGAAGCACCTGCGCCTTCCCTACCGCAAGGAATGGGGCGAGGGCATCGAAGTGGACATCCTCTATGTACGCAACGGGCAATACAACCGCATGATAGAGCGCTTCGACTTGGTGCGTCCAGACAAACGGCTGAAGCTGGAATGGGCTACTTTCCGCGACAAGTTGCAGCCTGGTCAGCAGGAGCAATGGACGCTGACGGTAACCAACAAGGACGGAAAACGAGTGAGCGGAGCCGAGATGATGGCTGTGCTCTACGACGCATCGCTCGACCGCATCTACTCCCACTACTGGGGCTTCGGATTGGGCTTCTCACGTTTCATCCCCAACCCAAGCACAAGCTGCACAAGCCTGCTCACCTTCCCATCCTTCAACCTGCACGGAAAATCTTCTGACGAGCACTCCTATCGACGCACATTCGATGCGCTGACCACCTACGAGCACGACCGTTACCTGCGGATGAACAAGGCCGCTGGAGGACGGGTGTACGAGGTACTTGAGAGCCGTGCGATGGTGATGGCACCTGAAGATGGCTTTGGAGGTATGGCAATGGATAGGAATACGGGATACGATACGGGTGAAGAAGAAACGGTCATGGGTGCTCCTGTTGCAACAGAAGAGGCTGCTGTGCCAGAGGAGAACTTCGACAATGCCACCATCCGCGAGAACTTTGCCGAGACCGCCTTCTTCCTGCCACATCTCATCTCCGACGCCAAGGGCAATGTGAACATCCAGTTCACCCTGCCAGAGTCGCTGACCGAATGGAAGTTCATGGGCTTCGCACATACGCAGGATGTCGATTACGGCACCATTCGTTCCACTGCTGTGGCGCGCAAAGAGTTCATGCTGCGACCCAACATGCCGCGCTTCGTGCGTTGGGGTGACGAGGCTGTCGTGGCTTCGTCCATCATCAACCAGGGCGAGCAGCCCCTAAAGGGAGCTGTCCGCATGCGTCTGATTGATCCCAAGACCGACGCAGTGCTGCTGACTCAGGAGAAGGCTTTCGAGGTGGAAGCTGGCAAGACCGTCGGCGTTGATTTCCGTTTCGACGTGCTGGAAGACTGGACAGACCTCGACTGCGAAATCATTGCTGTCTCAGGCAACGTCAGCGATGGCGAGAAGAACCACCTGCCCGTCCTCTCCACCAAGAAGATGATGGTTGAGTCCGTACCTTACTACATCATCGGCAATGCTGAGGGCACCGAGGTGTCGAAGACGATGGATCTGTCGAAACTCTACAACGAGAACTCCCCCACCGCCACCAACCGCGTGCTCAAGGTCGAATACACCGACAACCCCGCATGGATGTGCATCGAAGCCTTGCGCAGCGTCAAGAATCCAGAGGAGGATGACGCCATCGACTTCGCCGCATCCCTCTATGCCAACACCCGTCTCGTCGAACTTCTCCAGACCTTCCCCATCATGGAGAAGCACGAGAACAGCGACGAGCTGAAGAAGCGCACAGCATTGGCAGAGACCAAGCTCGCCGACCTCCAGAACGGCGACGGCGGCTGGAGCTGGTTCAAAGGCATGAGTAGCAGCTTCTACACCACGATGGCTGTGTGCGAACACCTCGCCAAACTGCCCACCCCCAACGACAAGGTGAAGAAGATGCTCGACAGCGGCATGAAGTACCTCGACCGCTACGAGCTCGACTCCTACCAGAGCCGTCTGAAGAGAAAGATCAAGATCTGGCCCTACGACAGCGACTGCCGCTACCTCTACATCTGCGCACAGATGCCCGACCGCCCCGTCAGCAAGGACATCCAGAAGATGCGCGAGGACTACCTCAACAAGATGGAGAAAGCACCACGCGACCTCACCATCTACGGAGCCGCCAACGCTGCCTACACCTTCCGCGCCTTCGGACACGTCAAGGCCGCCGACCAGTTTGTTGATTTCCTCAAGGACTACACCGTCGAAAAACCCGGACAGGGACGATTCTACGCCACCGATGCCGCCTACTACTCATGGATGGACTACCGCATCCCCACCCAGGTGGCAGCCATGAAGGCCATCCATCAGCGCGACAAGAAAGACCCCATCCTCAACGACATGCAGCTCTGGCTCATCTCCCAGAAGCAGGTGCAGAAGTGGGACAACCCGATGAACACCATCGACGTCGCCGACTTTCTCCTCAAAGTCTCGCCTATGGAGACTTTCCACGAGAACAAGAAGCCCGTCCTCATCGTTGACGGCACCCAGCTCACCGACATGGACTACGGCACCATCAACACTGAACGCGACGAGTTCGAAGGACGCGAGGCCAACCTCATCCTCGAAGGCAATGTCCTTGCCGACACACCTGAGGAATTCCTCCGCGACGGTGTCCAGCAGCTTCAGGTCAAGAAGGAAACCCCAAGCATATCATGGGGCGCCGCCTACGCCACCTTCCTCGAAGACGTGGGCAACCTCAAGCTCTACGCCACCAACGAACTCAAGATCCAGCGCAAGCTTTATGTGCAGAAGGCAGGCTCCACCACATGGGACGATTTCAACCTCGCCACACCGCTCAAGGTAGGCGACAAAGTCAGAATCCGCCACATCATCACAGCCGACCGCGA
>JAFXVS010000087.1 GCA_017534815.1 Bacteroidaceae bacterium
GCCAAGTCGGCAGTGAACGTGGCTTTCATCGACACCCTCATTGCCATCATGGCGGGCTTCATCATCTTCCCCTCCGTCTTCAATATCGGAATGGATCCCAACGAGGTGGGCGTGGGTGCTGGACTCACTTTCGTGTCCCTGCCGAACGTCTTCCAGCAAGCCTTGGGCAACGGCAGTTTCTTGGCGGTCGTGTTCTCCTCCCTGTTCTATTTCCTGCTCTTTGTGGCAGCCCTGACCAGTGCCATCTCCCTGCACGAGGTGGCGACCGCCTACGTGACGGAGGAGTTCAAGATGTCACGCAAGAAGGGTGCGACGCTCGTCACGTTGACCATCCTGGTGTTGGGCACCTTGTGTTCCCTCTCTTTTGGTCCGCTGAGCAATGTCCAGCTGTTCGACCGCAACATCTTCTCCCTCTTCGACGACTTCTCTGGCCGTTTCCTCCTGCCTTTGGGAGGTATGCTCATCAGCATCTTTGCAGGTTGGGTGCTGGACCGCAAACTCTATCACGAGGAGATCAGCAATGGCGGCGACCTGAAAGCCCCCTATTTCAAGCTCCTGGTCACCGCCTTACGCTATATTGCTCCTCTTGCCATTGGTCTTGTGTTCCTCGACCAATTAGGAGTCTTCGACCTCATCCTTCATTAGCAACTTCTTTTAATAGCACTAAAAAAGGCGAGATTTTGAAGTCTCGCCTTTCTTGTTATCATTTCACCCAGATCTTTCTGGTCTTTCCATCCTTAGTCCTGATGATGTTGACGCCCCTTTGGGTGCTTTCCATCATCACACCAGAGGTGTTGTAGATGCCGATGGTTTGCGATTCGTTGGAGAAGTCCTCCACCAGTTCGATGCCGTCAGGAGTCTCGACTGTGTTGATGCGGCATTCTGCCAACAGGAACTCATCCAAGTCGCTACTGTTCGTCATGTTGCTGAAGCGGATGACGTAGTTGCCCTTCTGCTCGATGGTGAAGAGCAGTTCACGCTGTCTGGCGGTGGCGATGCTGGCAGACTGGCTGCCGTTGGCATTGGGAGTGGCGCTATAGGTGGTCGATGTGGCAATCACCTCGTTGGTGTTCTTGTCCAGAATCTCCGCCTTATACTTTGGAGTGCTCTTCCAAGCTGCGCAGGCGAAGGTCAGTTTGTAATCGCCAGGCTCCAGGTTGAGTGGGTAGCCAGACAGACGTCCGTACTCCGCTATCTGCTTGCGCCAATATTGGGCAGCCTTCTGATAGCCTAAGAATCCAGTCATCACACGTGCGCCACTATCATAAGAGTTGGGGTATTCATGCACTGCATTATTCTCCTGCACACAACGCCATCCTGGTGCCATGGAACCATTGCTGACGCCAGTGAAGTCGAGGGCATAAACCGCAGTGGCATCCTTGAACACCGGCACGAGGGTCACGTTGTCATCAGGCATTGTGAAGGTGATCGTGTTGCCAGCCTCTGGATCCACGGCGATGGTCTTCGACATGGTGTAATAGACGGAGTTGACCACACGCAGCTGTGCCAGCCTGTAACCCTCGTCGGGCGTCACGTTCAGGGTGACGGTCTTGCCTTCCTCCACTTCGTTCTCCACCGGTTCCACCTTACCGTTCTTGGCGCTGCGAACCGTCACGAGGAACTTCTCGGGTGCCCAATCGACAGGCGAGTAGATGATCTGGTCGATGATCATGTTGATGCCGCCCGTGTTGGTGATGGTGAGGGTGTTCTCGCCCTCCTGCATGGTGACGGTCACCTTCGCCTTGTGCCAGTCATTCTTCGCCACCTTCTCAATCGCCATGGTCTGACTGACATTATTCATCCTGATGCGAATGTTGCCCGCTTTGCTGCTGTTGCAGTAGCGCACATAGATGTCGTACTCTCCGCCCTTCTTCAGGTTGAGTCGATGACGCAGGGATGCTGTGGGCTTGGCACCCGTTGTGATGTAGCCCATGCCCGCAAATTCATTCATATCTTGTGCCCACCATCCTGTATGGGTCAGGGCGATGCCGCTGACATCCTTGCGATCCATGTTCTCGGCCTCGATGACGATCGGTCCCTCGAAGTCCTCTGGTTGCTTCGGTATGGGCAATGCTTCCGATGGGAGCACGTCCGTCTGGCGTTCTGTGGCGTCACCCTCGCAGTTGATGGTGAGGTCGAGTGGGGCGCAGTGCCTTACGCTGACCGTGTAGGTTTGAGCCTCTGCGTCGTAAACAGGTGTGACGGTAGCCGCGTATTTGCTGGTGCCATCATCGCTATTGGGATGTCTTGTCAGGGTGTATGATGGTTGCTTGGTGACACCCGTCACGACAATCTTGTCCGTCTGCATGGTCGTGGAGTCACTGCGGAAGTTGTTCAGGTAGAAGTCGATGTGGTCGGCATACTCACGAATGTGTCCGCTGCTCAACTTGCCCCATGTCAGTTCGAGGCTCTCGCAGGTGTTGTACTGCAGCGGGATGGTGGCCGACGCCTTCTTGTTCTTGTTCAGATAGCTGTATGGCGTGTAAGTGACCAGCTGGTTGCGGTAGCGGTTCACGTAGAGGTCGCCCGTGCTCACCTCTGGATATAGATTGTTGAAGTCTTTCACCTTCGCGGTGAGGGATGACCACTTGGAAGCCTTGTATATCTTCTTCTGGATGCTCTTGGCCAAGTCATCGTAGAGGCTGATGACGATTGGAATCGCACCATAGCGTCCCGTCTTCTTGAAGTAGCAGTAGTTGCTCATCCATCGTCCATCACCCTGGTTGAATGGGTCTGTCTGCTTGTAGAGGTCATCGTACAGGTCGCCCCATGACGCATACTTGTCCTCTTCGCTGCCGCTGCTCACATTATTGACCACCACAATCTTCGTCTTGTTGACCACCTCCTCACGGGTGGGGATGTAGAGGGTGCCGTCGATGATCTTTCGCCACATGTCCAACCAGATGCCTCTGAAGTTGGGGAAGATGCCCCAATTCCTTTGGGTGTAGCCATTCTCATCCTGCGTGTCGTTCAGACCCTTGAAGTCCTCATTCCAAATCAGCTCAGGACCATCCCACACAGCACCTCCGTTCACACACGTCTGCTCCATCACCGTGCCGATGCCCGCAGCACCCGGGTACGTCTTGCCGCTGTCCTTGCCCAGCACACCATCCAGCGCACCTTTCCAGCCGCAGTTGTCATAGCGCACACCATAGTTTTTGGCCAGACCCGAGATGAAGGGACCGAACGTCACACTCTCGTTGTTGTAGAAGCATGAGGAAGTCGTGTATTTGTACAGCCACAGTACAGACTCCGGATATTCCTTGCAGGCATTCAGTAGGTTCCTGTTACGCTTCATCATTCCAATGGGGTTCAGACCGTGCGACCAGACGTTGCCGCAGAAGGAGATTGTCAGCACACCACCATACTGATGATGCATCGGCACCAGTTTGGCAAACAGAGCGATACGCGAATCCTGCGTGCTCGAACTCATGTCGCCAGCCTCGTCAAAGCCCCAGAACTGCTCGGCATAGTTCCAACCCAGGAAGTTCGGGTATGCCTTGAAGAAATACTCAAACGTCTCCAGGTCATCATCCTGAATGTGCGTGTGACCGCCCGACGCTGGTTGGCAGGTGAACCACATGCCGTTGGCCTGACACACCGACGCCCACGACTTGTAGGTGCGCACAGCACAGCGGGGCATCCTATACATCTGGGAGCCGGGACCTTCAGATTTGTTTTTTTCGTTCTTCCAGGCATCAAACTGGCACGACAGCGACAGATTCATGCACACATACGGTTTGATGTCATCAGGAATCAAGTCGATGATCTTCTGTGGGTCAGCACTGTTCCACACGTCGATGTGTACCATCCACAGCGGGTGCTCAGAGTCGATGGGTCGGCGAGCCTGCGCCATCACCGTCAGCGATGCCATCATACAGGCCATCGCCATCACTAATTTGGTAAAGAATGATTTCATATATGCTCGTTTTTGGTTGATATGCATTTTGCGATGCAAAGGTACGCCGAAATCCTCATCCTCATTTTTCCTCACGTTTCCAATCTTTGCTTCCCGGTTACATCCTCCACCTATCATATCCTCCACCACCGAGCCATAGGAGCATAAAAGAACCCGTGCAACCATCGCTGCACGGGTTCCTGTTGTTATCCTTGTCCATCAGTTGTCTGATAGCCAGAATTCGTCGAATTCGTGGAGATCCTCTTCTTCGAACAGATTCAACCCTCTCGAACGTGACACTTCTGCATCACCCGTTTGGGAGTCTATGACCAAGCCCACGTTCGTGTGCAAGGGAGAGGACGGTAGCATGAGTGGCGACTGCTCCATATCACACACCTCCATCACGGGTGTCTGATAGGCTTTCTTTTGATATATCATCTTTTCCATGTTCTATTTGATCATCACTTTTTTACCGTTGCAGATATACACACCCTTCTCCGTCGGCTGACCCTGCAGCTTCACGCCACTCAACGTGTACCATCCTGAAAGTTGAGAGTTTAGAGTTGAGAGTTTAGAGTCTTCAACTCTTCCATCCTTCAATTCTACTATCTCCGTCGTTTCCTCCTCGTCAAGGTTCATCACGATGCGACGGACACCTGCCGCGGGTGAGTCGTTCAGTCTGAAGCAAGCACGCAACGGACGGAGCGTGCCGTCCTTGTCTGTACGCTGCATGTAGAGCGTGTTGCCGATGCCAAGGAACAGAAGATGGGGATTGCCGGCTTCCACGTGCATGGGCGAATAAGTGCCCAGGAAACTCACATTGCCGTCATCGC
>JAFXVS010000088.1 GCA_017534815.1 Bacteroidaceae bacterium
ACATAGCAAAAACATAGCGGGATGCGGGCACCCGATGCAGTTGTCCGCAAATAAATCAAACCATAAAAAACACATACAATTATGGCACAAGAAAGAATCGCGCTGGGCATCAACCTGCGCAAGAACAAAATCGAGAACGCCAGCAGCTTTGGCAAGTATTATCCTGAGGTGGATCTGCAGAAGACACTCTCCCTGAGAGGATTCGCCGAGCACATGACCGCACACGGCGCAAAGTACAAGCGCACGGAGGTGGAGGGAGTGCTGAACCAGATCGTGGAGTGTCTGCCCGAACTCCTCGCACAGGGCATCCCCGTGCAGCTCGGCACACTGGGCACCTTCTACCCGACAGCCGAGGTGGCCAAGAACGGAGCCGTGCTGAACATCGGCGCCATGCGTGGACTCAACCCCAACGACATCATCAAGGGCATCCACATCCGCTTCCGTCCCGACCAGACGAAGCTCGACAACCTCTGCGCCCCCACCTTCAAGTACGCCTGTCAGCTGGAGCTCCGCAACATCGTGGACACTGTCGAGGTGGGCGTGGACTCGCACGGCAACCCCAAGAAGATGCAGACGCTCAAGCCCATCGCCACAGCCGTGGCCGAGTGGGAGGAGGAGCACGGCGAGACTCCAACTGGTGGTGACAACAACGGCGGCAACACAGGCGGCAACACAGGTGGCAACACAGGCGGCGGTGGCCTGCCAGGTTCAGGAGGGGAAGGATGATTCTAGTTAGTCAAATCAAAAACCATTCAAAGTTATGAAAAGGGAAACTTGGAAGGCCATCATTCAGGTGGTGGTGTCCATCCTCACGGCAGCCTTGACTGCTCTGGGAACCACGAGTTGCATGAAATTGTTGTAAATGAAAAGGGGGAGGCCGCAGCGATTGCGACCTTCCCTTTTTTATGGAAAAAAGTGAAAAAGTGAAATGGTGAAATGGTGAAATGTTCACGCGAATTTCTCTGACCAGCCGATGAAGCGTTCGGCGCCTTCGTTGCCGAAGTTGTAGAGGGAACGGGTGGCCTGCTCCAGGGTCTTCTCGGTGGTGAGGCGGGTCTTGGAGAAGAATTTGTCGGCATAACAGATGATTTGCTCTTCGATGGTTTCGGGGAGCAAATCTTTGTGTGGGACGGGCAGGTTCTGCTCCTCGATTTCGCGGAGGGAGAGGCCGGCGCCGGTGTGGCGTTCGCAGACTCGGGCATGGCGGGGGAATCCCTCTGCACGGAGGAGCTCCGCACCGATGGGGCCGTGGCAGATGTAGGGCTCGGTGCCGTGGCAGTGGATGCCGGGGGCGTCGCAGCGGAAGATGCCGATGTCGTGGAGCATGGCGGCTTCCTCGACGAACTGGCGGTCGGCATGGAACTCGGGGTGCTTGTCAACGATGGCGAGGGCTTTGTCGGCGACGCTGCGGCTGTGTACCATCAGGATGTGGCGCAGCTCGTTGTCCTCGGGGTAGTATTTGTCGATGATGGATTGGTAGTTCATGGGAGAGTTTAGGGTTTAGAGTTTAGAGTTTAGGGTTTAGAGTTTAGAGGAGATAGAATGGGGCGGTGAGTTGGGTGTAGTCGGGGGTGCGTTGCCCGTGCTCGTCGTGGAGGGTCAGGGTGGTGGCATCGACGGGAAGGATGGTCTTGCCGAACTCCAGCAGGGTGCGCTTGAGGGGTTTCCGAAGGCTGGTACGCACGTCTGTCCGACGGGTCAGATAGAGGCGGTTGATGGCGCAGAGGCTGATGAAATCGGGGGCACTCTGGTAGGGAATGATGACGCTGAAGTGACCGTTCTCCGTCAACAGCTTTGCGGCGTTCTCCACCAGTGTCTCGAAGGGTAGGGAGGAGGTGTGCCGTGCCTTGTCTCGGGCATCTTTGCCACTCAAAGTGTCTTCTGTATAAAATGGTGGGTTTGAAACGATTAGGTCAAATTGGCTGGAGAATGAGTCGATGTCGTTGAAGTCCTGTCTGAGAAGGGTGATTTGCGCCTTGAAAGGACTGCCTGTGACGTTCTCTTTTGCCTGCTCGATGGAGGCCTCGTCGATGTCAATGCCCACGATGTTGGCATGGGGAAACCGCTGTGCCAGCATGAGGGCAATGAGCCCTGTGCCGGTGCCGACGTCTAAATAGTTTAGAGTTGAGAGTTTAGAGTTTAGAGTTGGGGGTTGAGAGTTTAGGGTTGGGGGGTGAGAGTTGAGAGATGGGTTAGCCCATGCTCCAAGCAGCACACCATCCGTGCCGACCTTCATGGCTGAGCGGTCGTGACGGATGGTGAATTGCTTGAAACGAAAGTCTGGTGTTGCCAACTTGCTCTAAACTCTAAACACTAAACTCTAAACTAGAAATTAAAATAGTTCTTGGCGTTGTTGTAGGAGATGTCCTCGATCATCTGGTTCACACGCACTGCCTCGTAGCCAGTGTAGGGCACTTCGCCGTTCTCGATGTCGGTGGCAACGAGGTTGCAGAGGATGCGGCGGAAGTATTCGTGACGAGGGTAGGAGAGGAAGGAGCGGGAGTCGGTGAGCATGCCCACGAATCGGCTCAGAAGACCCAGGAGCGAGAGGGCGTTCATCTGCTTGGTCATGCCGTCCTTCTGGTCGAGGAACCACCAGCCCGAACCCCACTGGATCTTGCCGGGGATGGAGCCGTCCTGGAAGTTGCCCAGCATGGTGGCGAGCACCTCGTTGGCGCAGGGGTTGAGGTTGTAGAGGATGGTCTTGGCCAGCTTGCCCTCGGCGTTGAGCTTGTCGAGGAACTTGGAGCACTTCTTGGCGGTGTTGAACTCGCCGATGGAGTCGAAGCCTGTGTCGGGACCCAAAAGCTTGAACATCTTGGAGTTGTTGTCGCGGATGGCACCATAATGGAATTGCTGTGCCCAGCCTGCCTCTGCGTCCTGCACGCCGAAGATGTGCATCATGGCAGACTTGAACTTCAGAATCTCTTCGTGGGTGAGTTCCTTGCCGGCATAGACCTTGTCGAAGATGGCCTTAATCTCAGCGTCGGTGTAGTCTTCGGCATAGAACTCCTCGATGCCGTGGTCGGAGAGTTTGCAGCCCATGGATGCGAAAAAGTCGTGGCGTGCCTGGATGGCGTCGATGTAGTCGTTGAAGCCGTTGATGGCCTTGCCGCTCACGTCGGAGAGCTTATCGACGTATGCCTTGAAGTTGGCGGGGTTCTCCACAGCCATCGCCTTGTCGGGACGCCATGTGGGGAGCATCTTGGTGGTCATCGTGGGGTCGGCAGCCACCTGCTTGTGGTACTCGAGGGAATCGATGGGATCGTCGGTGGTGCAGACCACCTTGACGTTGTAGTACTGCATCAGGCCGCGCGGGGTGAACTTGGGGTCGTTCTTGATCTGCTCGTTGCACGCGTCGAAGATTTCACGGGCATTCTCAGGATTGAGGGTCTTGTCGATGCCAAACGCCGTCTTCAGCTCCAGATGAGTCCAGTGGTAGAGGGGATTGCGGAAGCAGTAGGGGAGTGTCTCAGCCCACTTTTCGAACTTTTCCCAGTCGGAAGTGTCCTTGCCTGTGCAGAAGCGTTCTGCCACCCCATTGCTGCGCATGGCTCTCCATTTGTAGTGGTCGCCGCCCAGCCAGATCTGGGTGATGGATTCAAAACGCTTGTTTTCAGCCACTTGCTGAGGAACCAGGTGGCAGTGATAGTCAATGATCGGCATCTTGGCCGCATGTTCGTGATACAACTTCTGTGCCGTTTCGCTTTGCAGCAAGAAGTTCTCGTCCATAAAAGATTTCATGTGCTATAAAAGTTTGGTTAAATGTTTTTGTTGTTGCAAATGTAGTGATAATTCTCACTTCTCACAACAAAAACAGCAAAAACATTGCTGAACATGCTTGAAACAAGGAAAATCTTTTGTAATTTTGCACCCAATATTGAAGTGGATGACACTTCGGAAGCAAAAAAAGAACAGAATTCATATCAGAACACGATTATAAGAAACAGTTGACATGAGTGTAGAAAACGCAGAAGAACTGAAGACGGAAGAGGGCAAGAAAGAGTCCCTCAACTTCATTGAAGAACAGCTGGTGAAGGATTTGGCTGAAGGCAAGAACGGAGGAAGGATGCAGACACGCTTTCCCCCCGAACCCAACGGCTATTTGCATATAGGACACGCCAAGGCGATTGCATTGGACTTCGGCCTGGCCGAGAAGTACGGCGGTGTGTGTAACCTCCGTATGGATGACACCAATCCCCAGAAGGAGGACACGGAATATGTGGAGGCCATCAAGCGCGACATCGAATGGCTGGGCTTCAAATGGGGCAACATCTACTATGCCAGTGACTATTTCCAGAAGCTTTGGGACTTTGCCGTTGCGCTGATCAAGCAGGGACGTGCATACATCGATGAGCAGACTTCAGAGCAGATTGCCGAACAGAAGGGCACTCCCACTCAGGCAGGTACGAACTCACCGTATCGTGACCGCCCTGTGGAGGAGAACCTGCGTCTCTTTGAGGAGATGAACTCCGGCAACATGGAGCCGGGCAAGATGGTGCTGCGTGCCAAGATAGATATGGCAAACCCCAACATGCACTTCCGTGACCCCATCCTTTATCGTGTGCTGAACATGCCGCATTGGCGTACCGGCAATAAGTGGAACGCTTATCCCATGTATGACTTCACACATGGACAGTGTGACTATTGGGAAGGTGTGACGCATTCGTGGTGTACCCTGGAGTTTGTGAGTCACCGTCCTCTCTATGACCTCTTTGTGGATTGGGCAAAGGAGACAGATGGCACAGACAATCCGATGGATGATAACCGTCCCCGTCAGACGGAGTTTAACAAACTGAACCTGACGCATATCCTGCTGTCGAAGCGTAACCTGCTCATCTTGGTGAAGGAGGGTGTCGTGAATGGCTGGGATGATCCCCGTATGCCGACTATCTGTGGTTTCCGACGCCGTGGCTATAGCCCTGAGGGCATTTTGTCGTTCATCAACAAGATAGGCTATACGAAGTTTGATGCGCTGAACCAGATGTCACTATTCGAATCGGCGGTGCGTGATGACCTGAACAAACGTGCTCAGCGTGTCAGTGCTGTCATCAACCCCGTAAAACTGGTTATCACCAACTTCCCAGAGGGTGAGATAGAGGTTTATAACGCCATCAACAACCCAGAGAATGAGGCGGACGGAACCCATGAGATAGAGTTTAGCCGTGAGCTGTGGATAGAACGTGATGATTTCATGGAGGATGCTCCGAAGAAGTTCTTCCGTCTGGGACCAGGCAAGCAGGTGCGTCTGAAGAACTCCTACATCATCCAGTGTCCAGAGAACTTGGAAGACTGTGTGGTGAAGGACGCTGAAGGCAACATCACCGAGATACATGCCGAGCTCATTCCTGAGACTAAGACGGGACAGGCTCACAGCGACATGAAGATCAAGGGCAAGACCATTCACTGGGTGAGCTGCAAGCATTGCATCGAAGCAGAGGTGAGGAATTATGACC
>JAFXVS010000089.1 GCA_017534815.1 Bacteroidaceae bacterium
ATGTCGTCGAAGGAAGCTGGGCGGCGAGCCGCGGGAAGCGGGAAGCCCTCCCGGTCGGAGCGGGAGGAAGGCAAGGCGGGAAGCGAATACAACCATTTTCTTCTTGGAAATGTACAAACTATGGGGAGGAAAGAGGGAAAAGTGTGGCAAATGTGGAAAAAAAGTGGAGTTTTGTTGTGTGTTATTGCAAAAAGAGGTATCTTTGCACAAACACAACGTATGAACGCTAAACGCATAACGTATTAACACTTAAAAATAATAGTATTATGGGATTTTTAACTAATGACAAACTCGTGATTGTGGGTGCCGGTGGTGCCATCGGCTCAACAATGGTTCAGTTGGCTCTGACGATGAAGTTGACACCTAATGTGTGTCTGTATGATGTGTATGCTCCAGGTATGGAGGGCGTGATGGAAGAGATGTTCCACTGCGGCTACGACGGCGTGAACCTGACGGCTACCACGGATGTGGCTGAGGCCTTCAAGGATGCCAAGTACATCATTTCTTCTGGTGGCGCTCCTCGTAAGGCTGGCATGACACGTGAGGATCTCCTCGCCGGCAACTGCAAGATTGCTGAGGAACTGGGTCAGAACATCAAGACTTACTGCCCTGACGTGAAGCACGTGACGGTCATCTTCAACCCTGCTGACTTGACGGGTCTGGTGACGCTGCTCTACTCTGGTCTGAAACCAGGTCAGGTGACAACTCTCGCTGCCCTCGACTCTACTCGTCTGCAGTCTGCCCTCGCCAAGAAGTTTGGCGTGAAGCAGTATGAGGTGACTGGTTGTGCTACATACGGCGGTCACGGCGAGCAGATGGCTGTGTTCGGCAGCGCTGTGAAGGTGGCTGGCAAACCTCTCAACGAGCTCATCGGCACTCCAGCTTGCACGCAGGAGGAGTGGGAGCAGCTGAAGGTGGATGTGACGAAGGGGGGCGCGAAGATCATCGAACTTCGTGGACGTTCTTCATGGCAGAGCCCTGCTTTCTGCTCTGTGGAAATGATTCGTTCCGTGATGGGTGGCGAGAAGTTCCGTTGGCCTGCTGGCACATACGTGAACAACGAGAAGTACAACCACATCATGATGGCTATGGACACTACGCTCGACACGAATGGCTGCACCTACAAGATGCCTACTGGCACCGCTGAGGAAATGGCCAAACTGGATGCTTCTTACGAGCACCTCTGCAAGATGCGTGACGAGCTCGTGACGCTCAACATCGTTCCTCCAATCTCGGAATGGAACAAGATCAATCCAAATCTGTAATGTGAAAAAGTACGGAAAGTATACGCTCTTAGGTTGGAGTTGGCGCGTCCTTTTGGGAATTGCGCTAACTCCAATCTTCTTATTGCTCTTACTTTTCGTGCTGATCTATTGCCCGCCTGTGCAGAAGTTCGCAGTCGATAAGGCGGCTGAAATCCTGAGTGAGGAGATGGGCATGGAGGTGACGGTGGAGAGTGTCCACCTGAAGTTCCCGCTCGACCTCTCGATGGGTGGCATGCTGGCGATTCATGAGGGCGACACCGTGCTGGCTGCCCGTGAACTGGACATCAGCATGAAGGCCTTGCCGCTGTTGGAACTGAAGGCGGAGATGGATGGTGTGCATCTGTATGATGCCAAGCTGAACACGAAGGGGCTGATTGACGCATGTATCATCAAGGGAGATCTGGCTGAACTGAGTCTCACTTCCCACAGTACAGACCTCGACAAGGGACTTGCTGTGGTAAATGAGGCATTGCTGAGGGATGCTGACCTGATGGTGCTGCTGAATGATTCCGTGCCTGAAGACACCACCACGACGGACTGGCGTGTGCAGTTGGATGACTTGACGCTGCAACAGGTGAAACTGAACATCTTGCTGACGCCCAATGCGGACAGCACGTGGGTGGGGGCAGACATCGGTCACGCCAACACGAAGGCCTATATAGACCTGAAGGAAGGGGCGTATCGGGTGGACTGGTTGGAGTTGCAGGACTCGAAAGTGGCCTACGAACTCCAGAAGGAACCCAAACGGCCTCAACAGCTCGACCCCAGCCACCTGTTGTTCGACGTCGCCAGTTTGAAACTGGACTCGCTCTCGTATGTGGGCGACGATCTCTCTGTCAACCTGCGTGAACTGGTGGCCACAGAGCAATCAGGACTCAGCATCACGGAGATGCAAGGTCGGGTGGAGATGGATTCGCTGTCCTTGACGGTTCCCAAGCTCCACATGAAGACAGCCGACAGCGACCTGACGGTGGCGTATCGGATGGACATGAATGCCTTTGACGATGTGAACCCAGGCAAGTTCTCGCTGATTGGTGAAGGACAGATTGGGAAAGGCGACATCGTCTATTTCACCCGCATGGGAGGAACGGGCACGAAGGATGTGTGTACGATGCTGAACAGGGAACTGCCCGTGCGTCCTGTGGAGATGCAGTTGAAGGCTGACGGCAACCTCGAAACCCTCGATGTGAGCCAGCTGCACCTGAAGGTGCCTGGTATGGCTATCGTTGACGGCAACGCCACCTTTTGGGATGTGGCAGACAACCTCTCCCTGAAGACGAAACTGAAAGCCAAAGACGCACATGGGGCGACGGTGGATCTGGATGGCGGCTATGTGATGGCCTCAGATGCCTACAGGGCTGACGTCTCCTTCTCCAATCTGGTGCTGAACCATTATGTGCAGCTGGACGAACAAACCGTTCTCTCTGGTCAGGCCAAAGCCAACGGACGAGGTTTTGACTTCCTCTCACCTTCCACCACCCTCGATGCGACAGCCCACCTCTCAAACGCCTACATGGGTCAACTCAACCTCAGCAACATCGATGCGGATGCGACGCTGAAGGGGAGCAACCTGCAGTTGGCCTTGACAGCTGACAACGACCAGGTGCAGACAGACTTGACCTTCGACGGCACCCTGAAACGCCATCTGATAGAGGGTGTGCTCAACCTCGACCTGCCCTTTGCCGATGTGCAGAAAATGGGCTTCAGCGAGGACATCCTGATGGCAAGCGGCACGGGCAACATGCAGTTCTCCTACAATATGGACAAGCTCTTCCGTGTGGATTCGCATGTGGATGTGCTGAACCTGCGAATGGGCAGCGACAGCATCTATGCTGATGCCTTCTATCTCTTTGCTGAGGCGCTGAAGGACACGACATCTGCCACGATACGGACAGGCGACCTCGACTTCACCTTCTTCACTCCCAACAACCTCTTCAACTTGATGCCCAAGGTGGAGAAGCTGCAGAAGGAGGTGATGGCACAGTTCAAGAAACGTGAGGTGAATCTCAATATGCTCAAGTCCTACCTGCCTGACTTGACCCTGCACGTGACAGCCAGAAACCAGAACCCGCTCTCTGAGGTGCTGAAGATGTATGGCATCCGTTTCAACGAATTCGCTGCCGACATTCAGGCTTCGCCCATCAGCGGACTCAGCGGCAATGGGCACGTCTATGCTTTCAAGAAGGACAGCGTGAGGGTCGATACGGCTTTCTTCACGTTGGCACAAGACTCCACCAAGTTTGACTACCATGTGGGAATGCAATGCAGCGACCAGCCCAAGATGCCTGCCTTCCGTGCCTATCTGGATGGCTATCTGCGCGCCAACGAGGTGGATGCCCATCTCACCTTCTTCGACAAAAGAAACCGCAAGGGCATTGACTTGGGTGTGAAGGGGCTTGCCAACGACTCCTGTGTCAACTTCTCCCTCTATCCGCAAAACCCCATCATCTCCTATCGGGAGTTCTCCATCAACAGCGACAACTACATCACCACCCGTCCTGACAAGCCCATTCTGGCCGATGTGCGTCTGACGAGCTTGTCGGACAGCAGTTACTTTGCTGTGTATGCGGATGAGAGCAACATCGGCAAGCAAATCGCCAATGTGATCGCCAATGACATCAATCTGGGCGAACTGCGCAAGGTCATTCCTGTGCCTGGCATCCCAACCATGAGTGGCATGCTGAACATTGATGCAACCTACATAGACCAAGGTGAGAACTTCATGGTGGAAGGAGTGATGAAGGCTGACAACTTTGCCTATAACGACATGGCGGTGGGCAACATCGCCTCCCGCTTCACTTATATGCCACAAGGAGAGAGCCTCCACGTGATTGATGCCACCTTGGCTTATAACGACAAGGATGTACTGCAACTCGACGGCACCTACAATGCTGAGGGGGAGGGGGCGTTGGATGCCGACCTCGCCTTCTTGGATGTGCCGATGGAGGTGCTTTCGCCTTTCATCTCCAGTCAGATCATGAGTTTCAAGGGTGCTCTGGGAGGTGGCATGAAGATTACGGGACCGACAAGCGCCCTACTCTTCAATGGCGCCTTGGTGCCCAAAGACGTACACCTCCTCTCTGTACCCTATAACATCAACCTTGCGATGAGCAGCGACAGCATCATCATCAACAACAGCCGCATCGACTTTGACTCCTTCAAGTTCTATGGCTCCGATGTCACCAATCCGCTCACGCTCAATGGCTATGTGGATTTCTCCGACTTCGACGAAATTTTCATGTCGCTCTCGCTCAATGGACGCAACTTTAAGCTGATAGAAGCGCAGCAAGCTAAACAGTCGTTGCTCTATGGTAATATGTATGGTGACTTCTTCGCTCGTGTCATCGGCTCAACGAAAGACTTGACCGTTCGTGGTCTGGTGCGTGTGTTGCCGACAACAGACATCACTTACGTCATGTCAGAAACGGCACTCTACCAAGCCGACCGATTGGAGGACATCGTCACCTTCGTCGATTTCAATGCGCCGCCACCAGATCGAGAAGACATTCCCAAGACTTCTTTCACGGGCATTGATATGAATCTGTCTCTCAGCATCGAAGATGGCGCTAAATTGCGAGGCGAGTTCTCTGCCGACAAGCAGAGTTACGTCAATGTGCAAGGTGGTGGCACCGTCACGATGACCTACACGCCTGAGGGTGTGCTCAACATGCAGGGACGCTACACCATCAATGAGGGTGAGATGAAATACACCCTGCCTGTCATTCCACTGAAAACGCTTGTCATCGTGCCTGGTTCATACATCGAATTCACTGGCAACCCGACCAATCCGATGCTCAACATTGCCGCCACAGAACGGGTGAGAGCTACAGTGGGTGATAGTGACGGAAGCAGTCGTAGCGTGACTTTCGATACAGGTCTGAAGATTACCAACTCGCTGAATGACTTGGGGCTTGAATTCACGATCGAGGCGCCAGAGGATATCTCTGTACAGAACGAATTAGCAGGTTGCTCGCCAGAAGAAAAGAACAAACTGGCTGTGGGTATGTTGGCGACGGGCATGTATCTCTCTGGCACCAACCGCAAGGGCTTCACGGCGGGCAATGCCCTCAATGCTTTCTTACAGAACGAAATCAACAACATTGCTGGTAAGGCGATGTCAACCATGGTGGAGGTGAATGTGGGTATGGAGCAGACGACGCGTAATGATGGAACCACGCGTACGGACTACTCGTTCAAGTTCTCTCGCAAGTTCTTCTCCGACCGTCTTAATGTGATTATTGGTGGTAAAGTCAGTTCCGATAACAATAACGCTGTCCATAAAGAGTCAGGTACCTACATTGATGACGTCTCACTGGAATGGCGACTCGACAACGGTGGTACACAATATATCCGTCTCTTCCACGAGAAGGACTTCTCTAACCTCGTTGAAGGTGAGATTGACAAGAATGGCGTTGGTGTCTTATTCCGCAGAAAGGTGGACAAACTCTCCGACTTGCTCATCTGGAGGAAGAGGGATGAGAAAGTACGAAATAGAAATGAGGAGCAACCTGACGAACGTGACACAACAGAACAAGAAGACACGAAGCAAGAAGAACAATGAAAAGAGTCATCGTACACATATTTATACTATATATCATGGGCATGCTGGTGGGATGTTCAGTCGTCCCCAATTTGCCTGAAGGCGAGTACCTATACACGGGTATCGACAAAGTGAAGGTACAAGATAAAGAGGGCACACCTGCTGAGGAGACAGCGATGGAGGAAGTGGAGGCTGCGCTGGACTATGCGCCCAACGGTGCGTTGCTGGGTAGTTCTTATGTTCGCACTCCATTCCAAATAGGACTTTGGACTTACAATGCCCTTGCTGATAAGGAGCGCAAGGGCATCAATAAGTGGCTCTTTAATTCCTTCGCCTCTGAGCCCATCACCATCTCGCAGGTCTCACCAGACACCCGTGTGAAGGTGGCAACCAACCTCCTCCAGAACTACGGCTACTTCAGGGGCAAGGTCGATTATCATCTGGTGGATCAGCGTCGTCCGCAGAAGAAAAAGATTGCCTACGATGTCACCTTAGGGCAACCTTATCTCTTCGACAGCATCCGTTATGCTTTCCCTGAAGAGCAGGATAGCCTCATCCGCAACACCAAGGAGGAACCGTATATCAGTCGTGGTAGTCAGTTCTCCACGCTTGATTTGACCAACGAAAAGACACGTATCGTTGATGCTCTCCGTAATAATGGCTATTATTACTATCGCCCAGATTATGTGCGTTACTTTGCTGACTCCACCAATGTCCCGTATCGTGTTTCCCTGCTTGTGGCGCCCGATCTTGACATGCCAGAGAAAGCCAATCGTCAGTTCTACTTTGGTACAGTCAGCGCCTACATCCGTCAGAACATGAGGAGCGGGGAAGGACGTTTGCGCCGTCAGAATCGTACCATGAACACATACGATGACTCCCTGATGGAAAGGAGCATCAAGGTGGCTTATCAGGGCAAACGGATTCCGATTGTTCCACGTGTGCTTTTCAAGAATTTCAAGTTCTGGCATCGTCGCATCTACGATCAATCAAAGGTTGACCAGACACTGACCAACTTGCACTCCATGGACATCTTCTCCAGCATCAGGTTCAACTTCATCCCTCGTGACACCACCAGTCTTAACGACACCCTTGATGTGCGTCTTGACTTGACAATGGATCAACTGATTGACGTGGAGACAAAATTCAACATCACGCAGAAATCCAATGCTCAGATTGGTCCTAATCTCGGCCTCACCTTCTCCAAACGCAATGCTTTCCGACATGGTGAGACGCTGTCCATTGGGCTCAAAGGCAGTTATGAATGGCAGACACGTTCACAATTCAATGCCCCCAAGCGCATCGACTCCTACGAATTAGGTGCCGACATTTCCTTGTCCTATCCTTGGATTGCTTTCCCTTGGCTCAACAAGAAGTTTTACAAATACCCCACATCGACAAAGTTCCGCATCAGTGCTGACCAATTGAATAGAGCCAATTACTACCGTCTCATGTCCTTCATCGCTGAGGCCACTTATGGATTCCAAACATCTCGTTCATGGCGTCATGAACTATCACCTATCACCATTTCCTATAACAAGATGCAGGAAAGCACAGCGCGTTTCGACTCTATCATGGCTCACAACGTGTCTCTCTACGCCTCGTTAGAAGACCAATTCATCCCTGCGATGCAGTATTCCATCATCTATGATAATGTGTGGAACAACCGCATCCCGCATTCCATGCATTTCGAGGGAACGGTGAAAGAATCGGGAAACCTCCTCAACTTGACTAACTCGTTCTTAGGTTTCAATTATTATCAGAAAGATAAGAAACTCCTTTGGACACCTTATTCCCAGTTCCTCAAGTTCGTCTTCACCCTCAAGAACACCTTCCATCTAACGGAAAAGACGTCCCTTGCCACACGTATGCAGTTAGGTGCTATCTGGACATACGGAAACTCAGACTGGGCACCTTTCAGCGAACTCTTCTACATCGGTGGAGCGAACAGCGTTCGTGCCTTCGCTGTGCGTAGTTTTGGCCCAGGCCGTTTTCAAGACACGATTGGAATCGGCACCAACCTCATCCATTCAGGTGACATGAAACTGGAAATGAATGCAGAATATCGATTCCCCATCGTTCAGGAAATACAAGGAGCCCTCTTTTTCGATGCTGGTAATGTTTGGCTTTTGCACGGAGAAGAGGGTCTCGACGGAAGTAAATTCGGCGAAGGCGGTTTCTTCAACACGCTTGCCGTCGGCACAGGCTTCGGCATCCGTTATGACCTCGATTTCCTGATTCTACGTCTCGACCTGGGTGTCGGTATCCATGCGCCTTACGACACAGGCAAGAAGTCTTACTACAACATCCGTAAGTTCAAGGATGGCGTCGCCTTCCACTTCGCTGTCGGCTATCCCTTCTGACCATCACTTCACTCTTGGACAGTGTTCCCTGATGTAGTTATACACGAAGTCGAAGTCTTCATCGCGGGCATAAACATGATTGTAGGAAAGAATCTCCCTGACATTGATGAGGTTGCGACTTCTGCATGCCTTCACGCTACGCACGCTACTAAAATCGGAGGACATGGTGGTGCGTGCACCAGAAGATATACCTAAGCCCACCATCGCAGGCTTGCCTGACAAGACACCTGCAGCTGCTGTAATCATGCCGAGTGCCTGTGCCTTCTTGGCCTGTGAAGGAATCTGGCTGTGGGTGATATGCTGCTCGTCCATCTCGAAAAGCACGATGTATTTGCCACCATAGATGGCTGCAACAAGAGCGTAGGACAACAGGATGATGACAGCAAACACACCCATGATAATCAAGAACACCCATGTGATGTTCCATATTTCGTCCCCCTTCCATCCGTTGTCGCAGATGTTCAGAATGACCATGAATGCCCAAACACCCACGAACACCCAGAAGAAGATTTTAACAACCAAGAGCAGAATGGTGGGATTTTTCCACATGTTCATTTCGTATATCCAACGGTAGCGACCATCAGCACAGAGCTGGACGCCCTGCTTCAGATTGTCGTTGTCAGAGGTGTTCTGTTGGTGCATCTGTCCTGCAGGATTGACAGCGGGCGCTGGAGGAGGTGGCGGAGGTGTAGCCGCAGGTGCTACAGGAGGAACAACCTGAGGAGTTGGTTGAGGTGCTGCAGGAGCAGGTGCAGGAGAAGCGACTGCCGCTCCACATGAGATACAGAATTTTGCTTCGTCGGGCAACTGTGTGCCGCAGTTTGAACAGTATTTCATAGGTGTAAAAGATGTTGATTTGTCGCAAATGTAGCACATAAATTTATTTATGCCAAATATTTTTCGTTTTTTCTGTCAAAAAAAAGCGGATATGCCATAAAGACATATCCACTTTCATCGTTTTGTATGTTACAATACGATTATTCTGCGTCTTCCTCTTCAACATCCTCCTCGTCGAGAATCTCCTCTACAGGAGCCTCTTCGGCAACGGGGGCAGCCTTAGGAGCCTCAGCCTTCTTGGCAGGATTCTTCTCACCTTCTTCGTTCACCACCTCGAATGGGATGGCAACAGAAACTTCACGATGGAAGTGTGCCACAGCCTCGTAGTCACCCAGCGTCTTCACGCCCTTGATGCTGATGAGCTTGCTGTCGATTTCAAGTCCCTTCTCAGCCAATGCAGCTGCGATTTCCTTGGGACCTACAGAACCATAGATGTTGCGGCCTTCAGATACACGAGCCTTGATGGTGAGAGATACACCCTCGAACTTCTTAGCCTGTGCCTCAGCGTCAGCCTTAATCTTTGCAATCTTGTGTGCGCGCTGCTTCAATTCCTCGTTGAGCTGCTTAATGGCCTTCTCAGTGGCGAGCACTGCAAGACCCTGAGGAAGAAGATAGTTGCGACCATAACCGTCCTTCACTGTGAGGACTTCGTCCTTATAGCCTAAGCCATGAACGTCTTTCTTGAGAATGATTTTCATACTGTCTTACCTCCTATTTTTTATTTCAACAAGTCTGCTACGTAGGGAAGGAGTGCAAGGTGACGAGCACGCTTCACTGCCTGAGCCACACGGCGCTGATACTTCAGAGAAGTGCCTGTGATGCGGCGGGGAAGAATCTTACCCTGCTCGTTGAGGAACTTCTTGAGGAACTCTGGATCTTTGTAGTCGATGTACTTGATACCGCTCTTCTTGAAACGGCAATACTTCTTCTTCTTAACGTCAACAGTGGTTGGGGTTAAGTATCTGATTTCTGATGGTGCTGCCATGATTAAGCCTCCTTGTTCTTGTTACGACGCTTCTCAGCGTATGCTGCAGCGTACTTTTCGTTCTTAACTGTGAGGTAGCGGAGCACACGCTCGTCGCGGCGCATCTGCAACTCTAATTTAGCAATCACTGTGGGTTCGGCCTTGAACTCAACCATCTGGTAGAAACCAGAAGTCTTCTTCTGAATAGGATAAGCGAGTGTCTTCAAGCCCCAGTTCTCTGTGCTGATGATCTCAGCACCCTTGTCCTTGAGGTAGTTGACAAACTTATCGGCCGCTTCCTTCATCTGAACATCAGACAAAACGGGAGTTAAAATGAAAACGGTTTCGTATTGATTCATAAGATCAATAGTGTAAGTTTTGTTTGTTAATAAATATGTTTACTTGCGCTCTTGTTTTTGCAAAAGCGGTGCAAAGGTACGGATTATTTTTGTATAATTGGCTATGAAATGAAGTTTTTTGAGCCTTAAACGTGAATTTCTTGCCGAAAAGTTTCGCCGTTTGAAGAAAATGTAGTTATTTTGTACCTGATTTGAACGATAATAATCAAAAAACAATAGATACAATGAAAAAGAATCTTGGTATTTTACTCATCGTGTTAGGCGCAGTGCTCTTGATTCTCTGCGCATTCGTTCCCTTCATGGGTGACTTGGCTGATCAGAACTGGTACACTTGGGGCAGTTTGTTCCTTATCATTGCCGGTATCCTGACTCACATCTTCATGAACAAGAAACTGGAAGCATGATAAACAGTTTGGAAAATTAAAGGTGGACAACTTCGTGTTGCCCACCTTTTTTATTGCATTTACTGTTCTTTCTTGTTCTCATCGCTAATGACGAGTTTGTAACCCTTACCATGCACATTGATGATTTCCACGTTGGGGTCTGCTCTCAGGTGCTTGCGCAGCTTGGTGATATACACATCCATTGAACGGGCATTGAAGTAGTTGTCATCAATCCAGATAGTCTTGAGGGCATAGTCACGCTGCAAGAGCTCGTTTTGGCGGTTGCTAAGCAAGGTGAGCAGTTCGGCTTCCTTGGTGGTGAGCTTCTCCTGACGGTCATCGATGCTCAGAATCTGCTTCTGCGTGTCGAAGGTGAACTTGCCAATCTGACGCACTGTCACCTCCTTGTTCTTCTTGCCACGTACACGGCGAAGAATGGCTTCGATGCGGAACACCACCTCTTCCATCGAGAAGGGCTTGGTGATGTAGTCGTCGGCTCCTAATTCAAATCCCTCACGCACGTCATCTTTCAAGTTCTTGGCGGTGAGGAACATGAAAGGCATGTCATAATTCAGTTCCTTGATTTTGCTTGCCAAGGTGAAGCCGTCCATGTTTGGCATCATCACGTCGAGGATGCAGAGGCTGAAGTTGCCTTGCAAGAAGGTGTCGAAACCTTCCTCGCCGTCCTGGCAGAGGGTGGTGCTGTAACCCTTTGCCTCAAGGTATTCACGAAGGAGCATACCGAGGCTTTCATCGTCTTCACAAAGAAGGATGTTCACTTCTTCTAATTTTTCGTCTGTAATCATAATCGTTATGTTTTAGTGGTTAATATTAATCATTCACTTTCAGTTTGATGATGAACTTCGTGCCAATACCTAGTTCGCTTTCTGCCACGATGGTGCCCTTGTGGTCTTTCACAATCTTGTGGACATAAGCCAAACCAAGTCCGAAACCCTTCACGTCGTGCAGGTTGCCTGTATGCACACGATAGAATTTCTCGAAGATGCGTTTTAGGTCTTCTTTCTTGATACCGATGCCATTGTCTTTGATAGAGATGCAGAGCAATCCAGGCTCGTTCCAAGTCTCCACAGTGAGTTCGAGGTCAGCATCCTTGCGACGGTACTTCACCGCATTGTCCATCAGGTTGAAGATGACGTTGGTAAAGTGCATGTCATCCACGCAGATGTTGGGGGCAGTAGCATTGAGGTTGGTGATGATCTTGCCACCATTCTTCTCCACTTTCAGCGCAAAGGTGTGCGTCACTCCTGCTATCAGTTCGTTGATATCGACTTCCTTCATGTGGAGGTTCGCCCGCTGGTTTTCATACATGGAGAGTTGCAGCACCTTCTCCACCTGGAAACGGAGTCGTTTGGTTTCATCGATGATGGTCGATGTGAGTCGCTGCATCAAGGCTGGCGTCTTGTTCACGGATTCGTCGCCCAGCATCTGTGCTGCCAAGGAGATGGAGGAGATGGGGGTCTTGAACTCGTGCGTCATGTTGTTGATGAAGTCGTTCTTCAACTCTGACAGTTTCTTCTGCCTGAACACCAATATCAATGTGACGATGAAGGTGATGAGCAGGATGAGCGTAAAGATGAGCGACGGAATCATGAACCACATGGAGCGCCAGATGTACTTGCCCAAATCAGGGAAATGCACAGTCAATACTCCACCACACTGCATCGGGTCATTCTTGAAGAGTGGCTCTGTGAAATTCTTTTCGCTGCCAGTCTCATCATAGTCCGGACATTGATACACCTTCCGTCCGTTGTTGGTGCTGACCACGAAGTGATAAGGGATGTCGATGCCGTTGTTACCCAGTTGCGTCTTCAGAATCTGATCCAGTTCAATGAAGTCAATGCGCTCGTTCAATGGACGGTCGCTGGCTGTGTAGAGGATGCTGTAGATAACCTCTTCCACCAGTTTCTTCTCTGTGGCATAACGCATATCCATGATCTCTTTCAGCGAACGCAGACGTTCATTGTTGTTCGACGATTTCTTGGTGAAATATTTGTCGGACAAGTTCGTGCTGACCGTCGTTTCACGTGACGTGAACACACTGCCGTCCTTGGCAATCACCTGATGCGTATGCTGCACCACGGACGAGTCGGTGTTGGCATAGATGGAGTCGTAAGCCATTGCGATGCCATTAACAGCATCCGTACCCTCTTCCAGATATCGCTTCGTCTCCGACAGCTCCAGCTGGTGAGCGGTCTCATAGAGGCTGCGGCTCACTGATTCTTCAAAATACTCATAGCGCAATGAAGTCACCTCCTCGATGTACCGCATCTGCATAATCAGCAGGCAGACAAACGAGATGCCCATAACTACCGCAAGAACTATGATGGTCGATTTCTTCATCTTCTATATGATCGTGTGTAAATGCTTGATGCTACAAATTTAGTTCAATTCTTAATAAAATAACGTTATCTCTGTGAAAAAATTGGGTGGAAGGTTAAATTATTGATAATTGTTAACACATTACATTGATTATAATTACAAAATCGGCAACTAGCAACACAAAAAGAGGAACTCGCTTGGCGAATTCCTCTTTTCTCTTCGTATTGTTGGATGGGGTTCCAACAAAGCTTGTCGTCGAGTCGGTTAATCCTCTTCCTTGCTCTGTTCCTCGAACTCCTTCATCAGCTTCTGCTGGATGTCGGTTGGAACAAGTTCGTAAGAAGCAAACTTCATGATGAAACTTGCACGTCCACCTGTGATGGAGCTGAGCGTAGTGGAGTAACTGGAGAGGCTCTTCAATGGCACCTTGGCAATCAGTTTCTCGTAACCGCTTTCGCTTTCGCTGCCGATGATCATACCACGACGACCCTGAAGGTCAGACATCACATCACCCATCTTGTCACCAGGTACGAACACCTCTACATCATAGATTGGCTCCAACAACTTTGGACCTGCCTCTTTGAAGGCATCTGAGAATGCGTGACGACCTGCCAACATGAAGGAAAGTTCGTTTGAATCCACTGGGTGCATCTTACCATCGTAAACGACAACGCGAACATCACGAGCGTAAGAACCTGTCAGAGGACCTTGCTCCATGCGGCTCATGATTCCCTTCAGGATGGCTGGCATGAAGCGTGTATCGATTGCACCACCCACCACAGAGTTGATGAACACGAGTTTGCCGCCCCATTCGAGGTCAACCTCTTCCTTGCTCTTGGCGTTAATCTTGAACTCCTGATTGCCAAACTTGTAACCTGTTGGATCTGGCATTCCGTCGTAGTAAGGCTCCACAATGAGGTGCACTTCACCAAACTGACCAGCACCACCTGACTGCTTCTTGTGACGATAATCAGCACGTGCAGCCTTCGTGATGGTTTCACGATATGGAATCTTGGGCTCTTCGAACTTGATGTTGATCTTCTCGTTGTTCTCCATGCGCCATTTCAAAGTGCGGAGGTGGAACTCACCCTGACCCTTCACGAGTGTCTGTCTCAGTTCTTTCGACTGTTCCAGAATCCAAGTTGGGTCTTCCTGAGACATCTTCTGGATGGCAGCCACCATCTTTTCGGTATCTCCCTCGTTCTCTGCCTTGACGGCACGGATGTATTTGGGATCAGGATACTTCACAAAGTTGAAACGGTGTTCACAGTCTTTGCCTGCCAACGTGTTACCTGTACGTACATCTTTCAGCTTCACAGTACAGCCAATGTCACCAGCCACCAATTCTTCCACCTTGATACGGTTAGCACCAGCACAGCAGAACAACTGAGCCATACGTTCCTTTGAACCACGATCGGTATTGGTGAGGTCATCACCTTCGTGTACCTTACCAGACATCACCTTGAAGTACTGCACACCACCGATGTGTGGCTCGTTGGCCGTCTTGAAGAAATAGAGAGAAGTAGGTGCATCTGGATCTGGCTTCACCTCTTCACCACGAGTGTTGTGAACCTGTGGCATTTCGTCAACGAATGGAACCACATTGCCCAGGAACTCCATCAAACGGCGTACACCCATGTCTTTGGTTGCACAGACACAGAATACTGGGAACATGGAACGAGTAGCAAGACCACGACGGATACCAAGACGCAGTTCGTCTTCTGTCAAAGCCTCAGTCTCGAAGAACTTCTCCATCAGTTCCTCATCGTTCTCAGCTGCAGCCTCAACGAGGGCGCGATGCATCTCCATTGCCTTGTCCATCTCCTCTGCAGGAATTTCCTCGATGATTGGAGCACCACCTTCTGGCTTCCACGAATATTTCTTCATCAGCAACACGTCAATGAGGCTGTTGAAGTTAGGACCTTCGTTCAGTGGATACTGGATAGGGATGACCTTCGGACCATAAATGCCAATCAGGCTGTCAAGCACCTGATGATAGTCACACTTTTCAGAGTCCAACTGGTTCACAAGGAAGATGACAGGCTTGCCCAACTTCTCTGTGTAACGGAAGTGGTTCTGTGTACCCACCTCTGGGCCATACTGACCGTTGATCAACAACAGAGCTGTGTCCGTCACATGCAGGGCAGTCATCGCTGCGCCTACAAAGTCGTCGGCACCTGGACAGTCGATGATATTCAACTTCTTGTTGTTCCACTCTACATGGAAAACAGTTGAGAACACACTGTAGCCGTATTCCTGTTCCACTGGGAAGTAGTCACTCACAGTATTCTTCTGTGTGATGCGACCACGACGGCTAATAATTCCTGCTTCATACAAAAGTGCTTCGGTAAGAGTGGTCTTACCGGCACCGTCATTGCCAAGCAAGGCAATGTTTTTGATTTCGTTAGTTTTGTAAACTTTCATTGTTTAGGTTAGATTTATAATGATAATTTTGATTTTTACGAAAAACGGCATAAAATTACTGCTTTTTCTCGTCATAGAGCGAAAAAAACTTATGTTATTTAGCATTTTTCATGTTTATTAAGTAAATAATGAGTAATTTTGCCCTCACATGGCAGGAATTTACCTACATATTCCCTTCTGCAAGTCACGTTGCATCTACTGCGGCTTCTTTTCCACCATTTCGCTCCAGAAACGTCATGAATATGTCGAAGCGGTGGTGGATGAACTGCGTCAGCGTCATTCCTTCTTAGGTGGTGCATTGGTTGACACCATCTATTTTGGTGGAGGAACGCCTTCTCAGTTGCCACCTGACGAACTGGAACGTATGCTTCATGCGCTTTATAATATATATAATGTACGCGAGGAAGCAGAAGTGACACTTGAGGGAAATCCTGACGATATGACGCCCATGATGTTGCAGCGCCTTCAGCAAATGGGCATCAACCGCCTCAGCATGGGTGTGCAGACTTTCGATGATGAACGTCTGCATTTCCTTCATCGTCGCCACACTTCCGCACAAGCCATTCAGGCCGTTCGTGATGCACAGGCAGCAGGCTTTTCCAACATCAGCATTGACCTCATGTTTGGTTTCCCTCATCAAACGCTCGATGAATGGAAACGTGATGTGCAGACAGCCCTGTCCTTGCAGGTTCAGCATCTCTCCGCCTATTCTTTGATGTACGAAGAGGGTACGCTCCTGGAGCAGATGCTCACCAATGGGGAGATTGGAGAGGTGGACGAGGAGGTTTCTTTGCAGATGTATGAATACCTGATGGATGCCTTGAAGGAGGCTGGTTATGAACATTACGAGATCAGCAACTTTTCATTGCCTGGCATGCAGTCTCGTCACAATTCCAGTTATTGGCACGGCATTCCTTATCTGGGCGTTGGAGCTGGAGCGCATTCCTATGATGGGCACAACCGTTTTTACCATCCAGACTCTCTGGAACAATATCTCGCTGACCCCTGCATGCTGATTACAGAGCAGCTGAACGACCATGAGCGTTATGATGAATTTGTGTTCACATCTTTGCGCACCGCCGAAGGACTGCACCTGCTTCAGTTGGAGCAGTTATTTGGCACATCTTGCAAAAAATACTGCCTCCAGAATGCACAACGGCATCTGAAGGCAGGTCTCTTATCTCTTACGGATGACACACTCCGTCTCACCCGTCAGGGACTCTTCATTTCCAATGAGGTCATGTCCGACCTCATGTGGGACGAATGATGAAGGTTGTTGAACGTCGATTGCCAGAAACTACGGAAGCAATTCCTTCATCTTGTTCAGCAGGTCTTCACCCCTCAAATCTTTGGCAACAATCTTGCCATTCTCGTCCACCAACACATTGGCGGGGATGGCCTGCACATGATAGGTGGTGCACGCGTCACTTTCCCACCCTTTCAGATCACTCATCTGCGGCCAAGGCATCTTCAATTCAGCAATAGCTGCCACCCAAGCATCTTTATCCTCGTCCAACGAAACGCCTACGATTTCAAGTCCCTTATCATGGTACTTCGTGTATGCTTCCACCACTGTCGGCATCTCTGCACGACATGGACCACACCACGATGCCCAGAAGTCAATCAACACATACTTGCTCTTGCCCACATATTCGCTCAACTTCATGCTCTTGCCTGAGGGAGTTTTCATTTCCATATCGGTATAAGTCTGACCGATTTCTGTAGCCTCTGCAGCCTTCTTCTCAGCCATGATGCGCTTATACACAGGAAAATCTGGTTGCTTCTCACCAAAGATCTTCAGGATTTCCTCCTGCTCTTCATCAGAGAAACTGAAAGAGCAGAAGCCAAACAGCATGTCACTGGCTGCTGAAGGGACATGATCAATGATGAACTTCTTCTGATAAGCCACCATCACCTTATTCAGCGAGTCTAACTTTGCCTCTGCCGCCTGACGTTCAGCCTCGGTCTTGGTTGAATCCGAAGAAATACGCCAAGGGGTGTCCATCTGTTGACCGATCTCGTTGGTGCCCTCCATGAACTCGTCATACAGCTTTCCATTCGGTCCACCCTCAATCTTGCTTTCACCCTCGCCTTTGATAAGGGCTGCCTTGATGTCACCCTTTTCCAGCACGAACATGGCCATGGTGGTCGGCTCACCCGCATGAACAGGCATGAGCCAACGTAATGCGGCACCCTCAAACTCGCCGTTGAACTCAAACTTGCCATCCTTGATGATGGTCGTATCCGTTGGTATCAAATTGAAGAAGCCCTGCATTTCACAGATGAACACTGTGTCGCCGTCCTGTGTGCCATCAGCCGTACCTGTAATCGTGTAGGCATTCTCAGACTTTTGAGTACAAGCCGCCAGCAGCATCAATACAGCCGACAGCGTCATAAAAAGCAAGCGTTTCATATTCTATTCTATAATTAAATGATTAGAGACTTCAACCTCACACCTTGGCAAAGCCTGGTTCATCTTTCTCAACTGCAAAGATAGTCCTTTTTTTTCAAACAACCACTTTTTTTCCGCAAAATATATTGTGTGTACGTACACATTGCACATTTTTACATCAAAAGTGCTCTTTTTTGCCTTTGTGATACGTTTTTTTTATCAAAAAATTAAAAAATAGAGAAAACCGAGAACAACGTATCTTAAAAAGTGCGTAACTTTGCAGCGGTTTTGAAAGCAAATTAATTGTTTAACAAATTTAAAGTAAAAGAAAATTATGAAGAAGTTGGTTTTCGCAGCTGTTGCTGCTATTGCTCTCACAGCATCTGTATCTTTCGTAGCTTGCAACAAGCCAGTTGCTCCTGCTACTGATTCTATCGCTAACGACACAACTGCTATCGAGGAGGTTGTTGAGTCTATCGACTCTCTCGCTGACTCTGTTGCTGCTGTTGTAGATTCTATCGCTGAGTAATCAAGAGCACAACCTTCGGGGGTAACCCCAAGAGAATTGAACCTGCTAGACTTTTGTCTCGCAGGTTTTTTTGTGTCTTTTTCGTTCAAAAGGTTCAAATAATTTTGTTCTTCTCTCGGTTTTCACTACCTTTGGCTACGCCGAACGTAGGATGCACCTCGGAATAAAAAATAAATTCAGATTTATTTTGTTCTTCTCTCGGTTTTCACTACCTTTGTCCCCAAATTACCTAAACCGCCTATAAAAAGTAACTTATGAGATATACCCATTTCTATCGATGGTGTCTGTTCATCGCTTTGTTGCTGATGCCGTTAGTCGTGTGTGGACAGGCAGAGACACGAGGAACCCTTACTTCATATTCTTATGTTGACGGGAAAAAACAATCCGCAACCTTTGAATACTTTCTGGGTAATGCCAGATATAAGGAAGTTCAGTCATTTGATGATGAGCCTCCACTGAATGAAAGCGACATCGTGCGATTGATTAAGCCGCATCCTACGGACCATGTAGCCATTGCACGGTATGAGACCTATGTCACCGTCGGTTCCGACATCGATTTCGGTATGGCTGTCATGGATATCAACGGGAACCCCAGGATTGTGAATCCTTCGGGAACGAAGTTTCATCCTGATCGGACGCCTGGATATGAATATTACAGAAACCCGCATCCATGGGCATGCACGAGCCTTCCTCTTCTCGGTGGACGTGTTGAAAGAGGACGGGACAGTTATTTTAAGAACCAAGGGAAAAACATCAATGATTGGTGGTATGAGAATAATACAGGGGATCGTAATTTCCATTATAGCGATGAAAAGGATGCCGACACGCCTGCATGGGAAAACAAAAACCGATACTTCATCTACAACCTCCATCTGACGGAGAAAGACTCCATCGATTGCAACGGAGCATTTTATCTTCACATGTATTTCCCCATCACCATCATCATTGATGAAAAAGGCAACTGGGTGGAGGCTGACGCCATGGTCATCGTCAAGGTCATCTTTGGAGAGTGTGACGATGCTGAGGATACGCATGTTGTGATTGACGACATCGCTCCTGGCTCTGATGGTGAATGGCCTTGGCAGATTCCTGCGAGTGTGGTCATCGGACTCATTGGATACACGCTCACCAGAGGCGGTGGTAAGGGTAAAGGCAAGGATAAGGAGAAGGAGGAGCAACAACCGGAAGGTCGTTGCGAACTGCGCATCTACAAGGAGTTCGGCAACACACTGCTGGCTGGTGAGGATGCCCAACCTGTCTATGCCCGCATCGTGCGGATTCCGCCCAAGGGCAAAGAATATACCGACATGACGCTCACCGCGATGATTCGCATTACATCGGGTGACAACTACATGAATGTGAACCGCACAGGTCTGGCTGGCGAGTGGCAGTCTGCCAATATCATGGCTCCCCAACCCAAGGAGGGAGAAGATGTGCCAGAGGAAGGTATCGTCAAGTTCTACTTAGGCAACGAGGGGGGCAGCTTCACCAACAAACTCCACTTCTTCATATCAGCTGGTGAGATACGCTTCAAGCAAGACAACCTCACCCTGCCTGCACGTTACGAGAAGACCGTACGACTGCCATTCATCGTCGTGGGCATGAACGACGGGACAGCCATTATCAAGGCGACCATCACCGATGATAAGAACCAAGAGACTAAGGACTACCATATCGATACGGAATGGAACGAGAAGGATCAATGCTACTACGCCGTGATCAAAGACCTCGTTACTGACCCAAAGAAAGACGAGGGCATCGCTGGCAATTACCTTAGCTACAGCATCAATCTGGAGGTGACCAAGAATACTTCCAGCCGCGTCATCAAGGGCTGCCTGCCTCTCTACCGCTACTATATGGGTCTGGTCATGCGCATGAAAGGCAATGTGAACTGCTTCTTGGAGGAGTATGACCCCATGCGTCACGATCCTGCCTACAAGAAGGAAATGCCCGATGGCAAGCTATACGCGCCAGCCCAGCAAGACTGCTTCCTGAAGCTCTACGACTGGGACGAAGAGACCAACAAGCTGCTGGTCATCGACCCCAAGCCCAAGTCTGTGAAATGGACGGTGAAGGACATCGCCGATCAGGGTGGCAAACAGAAGGTGATGAACGACATCATCGGTCGCGAGAGCACGCAGATGGGACTGGACGTGGCGCTGGCCGGCTCAGGTCTGGGCAGCATCGGCACCCTCGTGTCCCAAGCCCATTCACAAACCTTCAAGGACTACAATCTGCCCCAGCAGCGACTGATAGAATATCAGAAGCAGCTTGACGACTTGGGCTTGTCGTTCAAGGCTCATTGGCTCTCTGCGGGCGAAGGCAAACTCTACTATGTGCTGCGCTGTCTCAAAGGTGTCCTCATGGCGCCCAACCGTTTCGATGCAGAGATGGAGGTGACCGCAGAACACAAGGGGAAAAGCTACAGCTTCAAGCGCACCGTCCACATCCTCTCGCAACCCAAGCGCGAGTTTGACAGCGTAGATGCATCGATGGCTGCCATCAAGGAAGACAATAAAATCAGGGAAAATCTTTGGGAGATAGAAGGCGGCATCCAGGCAGCAAGCATGACCAAACAGCTGATGCCCCTACTCTGCTTCATTCGTCTGCAGCTCGACTTCTACCACGAGGATTACGGCTTCGACGCCCGCAACATCAAGTCCATACAAGATGTCTATCTGCACGCTTTGCAACGGAAGGCAGACGAAGACAAAGTGAAGTCAGATGAGGCGACTGCCATCGACAACTTGAAATGGTACCAGCTCGACTGGTGGCTCCAGCGCTCCTTCGAAGGTCACGACTACCTAGAGAGGATGCCTCTCGCCCTGCGCATCGGCTTTGCCGTCGCCTCCTTGGGCTTCACAGAGATTGTCTTCGAGGTTCCTTACGAGATGAAGAAATACATTGACGAGGGCGGAGAGAGCGTCGTTGGCGGTTTCGTCGTTGGCGCAACGGTAGCCGTCAAGGCTTACCTCATAGAAGCAGCTGTCACCTTAGGTCTTGGAGCCGTTGGCATCGGACTGAAAGGTGTGTGGAAAGGATTTGGGGCTACTGGCGGCAAATTGACCAAAGAGGCGATGATGGAAGGGCTGAAAGTCTTGAAAGAGACCCTGAAGTCGGAAGCTGGCACGGGTCTGAAAGTCTGGCTCAAGAAGCAAATCTCATGGGAACTGGGTGCGGCAGAAAAGGCGATTGCCGCCAAGACGAAGGCATTGCTCGAGAGCGTGAAGAAGATGGCTCAGGGCAGCAAATACGCCGCAGCCGAGGAATTTGCCAAACGTCAGGCCATCGAGAACGTGGAGCATCTGCAGACCATGATAGAACTGTGCCATTGGAACCCCACACCCGAAAACTTCCGTTTGCGCAACCAGCTCATCCTCAGATGCCAGGCCGACAAGCAGACCATGATGCTGCTGAAGACGCCAAGACTCTTAGGAGGCGACCCGCTGCTTCAAGGGTTGAGTCTCAAGCCGCTGAAAAAGGAATTCAACGGTCTGCTCAGAAACATCTACGATGCCACCGACCGACGCGTCATCAAGCATATAGCCGAAGAAGCCAATATTTCAGCCGACCAGATTCTGAAAACGGGTGCCACCTCTTCGAGCGCACAGAAGTTGGTGGAAGGACTGGACGTCACCTTCGACCGCGACATCACCTACTACTACATCAAAAATGGCAAGCCGCACTACTTCAGCCAAGCATACACCGACAGGCTTTATGCCAAGTACTTCCGCGAGTCGGTCAACACCAGCACCCTACCACCAAACGCACTCGGATTCGACCGCACCAAACTGACGCCCGAAGCGCTGAAGAAGCTGGAGGAAATGGAAGCCAAGCAAGCCGAAATCGCCGCCAAGCTGTATGACCAGACCGTGGTGGAAGACATCCTCGGACATCCAGAGAGCTACGGCGTTGACTTGGAACGCATGATTAAGAAGGAGTACTGGGGCGATGCCCTGAAAGACCCGAGGAAGGTGGCAGAGGCGGTGTTCCACAAGGGCACGAGCCGCTTCGACTACGCCGATGCCCTGTGGGCTCAGTCACAGGCAGCCGAGGGATACGTGCAGAGAGAGATACTGCAAGCCCGCGCCGTCAGCGAGATGATGGAGGGTTGTCGCCAGCTCAAGAAGGTCTTCGACCTCATCAAGGCCCGCGACGCTGCACGCAACACCTTCTCGAAGATTCCAGCAGAACTGAACGAGGCCATAGACCTCCTGCGTCCCCTCGATGGCGTACAGGCAACGCTCAGTCAGGTGGAGGCCGCGCTGGCACAAAAGGGCTACACCTTCCGCAGCCTCGCACAAGAAGTCAGCAACGCCGTATATAAGGTAGCATAAACAAACAGAACATTATGGCATATTGTACAAATTGTGGACAACCATTAACGCCCGGACAAGGATTCTGCACCAAGTGCGGCCAAGCTTTCAAGCCCCTTGAAGTCACCATTACGGGCAAGAAACGGAAACGCCGTTCCTATGACAACGAGGTGCTGAAACAAGGTGTCACCCTGTGCGATGACGGCAAGTACCGCTGGATTTACGCCCTCAACATGTGGAAGAACCCCACCATCTTTTTCTTGGTGTACAAAATCTTCTTCTGGATCTTTGTTGGCATCAGCCTCATGGTTACGCTGATGTCGTGGAAACACATCCATTGGGACGATTGGGACAAACTCTGGGACGACACCTGGCCTGCCCTCGCCTTCTTTGCCTTCTTCAGCCTCCTCGTCCTCCTGGCCTACTCCATCGTGGCAGCCATGTATGGCGGCAAGTACATCGTCCTCTTCACGATGGACGAGAACGGAGTCACCCACGAACAAATCGCAGAGCAAGCCAAGAAAGCAAAGAAACTGGGTGCGCTCACAGCAGCCGTAGGAGCCGGACGCGGCAACCTCTCGATGATGGGCTTGGGCATCCACACAGCCGCCCGCACCTCCATGTCCTCCGACTTCTCCATCGTGCGCAGCGTGAAGCCCTACAAGCGTCGCAACGTCATCAAGGTCAGGGAGATACTCTCCAACAACCAAGTCTATGCCCGCGACGAAGACTTCGACTTCGTCTATAACTACATCAAGGAACATTGCCCCAGGCTGTAGCAGCTTGGAAGAGAGAATCAGGGAGTAGAGACCTGACTCGTTGATGAAGATGGCCGTCTGTTTACGTCCGAGACTGTCAACGATGGGGTAACGTTTCGTTAGGTCATCCATATCTACGTGGTCGCGAATAGCTTTCTGGGAATTGCTGTACACCAATGCTTTTACGGTTCAGCCACCAACATAGGTTCCAACTCATAGTCAGGCTGATAC
>JAFXVS010000090.1 GCA_017534815.1 Bacteroidaceae bacterium
AAGAAGTACAACGCAGCTGGTGTTGAGATCGAGTAATCGTATCAACGTAACATTCTATATGAAAGGGTGGGGAGCCAACGCTCCCCACCTTTTTTTGTTATCTGGTCGCTCCGCTCAAAATCTCCAGAAAATCCAATCGAAAATCTCCCAAGCCCATAGGTGACCCAACATAAAAACGGCGTTCCGAAACCCTCGAAACGCCGTTATCAAACTATCGTCTTTAACTCCTTTAACTTCCTTTCCATTCCTTTCTTTTCCTTTCCACTCATGACAATCCTTCAATCAGTCCATCCACGACGGTGATGTGTTCAGCTTGGGGAGTCTTTGCCAAGCCTGGCATTCGCATGATGTCACCAGCGATGGCGACAATCATCTCAGCACCTGCGTTGATGACGAAGTCGCGAATCTTGATGTTGAAGCCGGTGGGACTGCCATAGAGTTTCTTGTCGGCAGAAAAAGAGAACTGGGTCTTGGCGATGCAGACAGGGTAGTGCTCGAGACCCAGCTTCTGGATGCGAAGGAGTGACTTCTCTGCATTCTTGCCATAGGTCACGCTGGCTGCGCCATAAATCTTAGAGCATACCTTCTCCACCTTCGTCTTGATGGAATCCGTGTCGGCATAAGTGAAGGTGAGTGGATGGGAGGGCTGCTGCTCAATGGTGTCCACCACCAGTTGTGCCAGTTCCTTGGCACCTTCGCCTCCTTCGTGGAAAGCGTTGTTGATGGCAAAGCCCACGCCGATGCTCTCGCAATGCTGACGTACCAATTCAATTTCCTCCTCCACATCGGTGTCGAAGCGGTTGAAGGCGACAACGACGCTTTGGCCGAAGCCCTTCAGGTTGCGGATGTGGCGATCGAGGTTGTCGAAGCCCTTGGTAAGTCCTGCCACATTGGGTTCCTTGATGAGTTCGACGGGCACGCCGCCGTGCATCTTGAGTCCTTGGGTCGTGGCGACGATGACGGTCAGTTTGGGCTGGAGTCCACTCTTGCGGCATTTGATGTCCATAAACTTCTCGGCTCCGAGGTCAGCACCGAAGCCAGCCTCTGTCACTACGTAGTCCGCAAAGGTCATGGCCATCCGTGTAGCGATGAGGGTGTTGCAGCCGTGTGCGATGTTGGCGAAGGGACCACCATGCACGAAGGCAGGGGTCTGCTCCGTCGTCTGCACAAGATTGGGCTTGATGGCATCCATCAGCAGGACGGTGATGGCACCTCCCACTCCCAAGTCGCTGACGCGGAAGGGGGTGTCGTCCAGCTTGATGCCGAGAATCATATTGTCGATTCGTCGGCGCAGGTCATCGAGGTCATTGGCCAGACAGAGAATCGCCATGATTTCAGAGGCTGGCGTGATGTCGAAGCCCGTCTCAGCGGGGATGCCGTCGGCCTTGGTGCCCAATCCTGTTATGATGGTGCGCAGGTTGCGGTCGTTCACGTCCAGCACACGCCGCCACAGCACCTCCTTGAGGGCAAATCCGTCGTCGAGATGCTGGTAGAGGTAGTTGTCCAGCAAGGCGGCAATCATGTTGTTGGCGGTGGTGACAGCATGGAAATCACCTGTGAAGTGAAGGTTGATCTTCTCCATCGGCAACACCTGGGCATATCCACCTCCTGCAGCACCTCCCTTCACACCGAAGCAGGGACCCAAGGAGGGTTCACGCAAGGCGACAACGGCCTTCTTCCCAAGCTTGTTCAGTCCGAGGGAGAGTCCGATGCTGACGGTGGTCTTGCCGATGCCCGCTTTGGTGGGGGTGATGGCTGTGACCAGGATGAGGTTGCTCTTCGCCACCTTCTTTTTGTCGATGAGGTGGAGAGGTACTTTCGCGATGTGCTTGCCGTAGGGTTCCAACTCGTCCGCTGGAATCTGGATGTATTCAGCCACTTCCTCGATGGGACTTAGCTTACTTTCACGCGCAATTTCAATGTCTGTCTTCATATAGTAATATTATTTGGAAGTTATCGCTTTGCTCGGAGTTATTGAAGTTATCGGAGTTATCGACGATACTATTGCACATGGCATGACATACGTCTTTAACTTCGAGCGAAGCGCTAACTTCGTTAACTTCTCCAATCTTTTCTTTAACTTCATAGGAGTGAAACTCCTGAATGATCATTTCAAAAGCTTCATGCTTCCCTTCTTGCCAGTCTCGCTTTGGAGATTGAGCAGGTAGATGCCCTTGGGAAGGGATAACTTGGCAAAGGTAGCGGACACGTCGTTCATCGGGCAGATGAAGGTCTCGACGGTGATGCCGTTAGCATTGACTACCTCGACGCTGACGCTCTCTGAAGCCGCGATGGCATTGATGCCAGTAGGATCTTTGTATCGTACATAGAGGATACCTTCGTTGATGCGACTTGTGTCCCAGTAGTTGTTTTCGTTCAGTTCGGGCAGGTCGAAGTTGAGGTTGCCTGCGATGTTCACGTTCTGTACGTCTGTCCAAACATAGAAGATGTCTGGCGTTGCCTCATCGGTGGTGAGCATGTTCATGTTTCTCCTGCTGATGTACGCACCGATGGTGGTGCCTGCTGCCAACTTGAGAGTTCCGATATTTTTGAGGTGTGTGTTGTTGATCTCGGAACCATCAGCGCTCTTTCTGAGACCGATGACAATCTTGCCTGTCTCGCTGACTGATACGTTCTTACCACCAAAGTTGATGGAACCTGATGTGCTTGCGGCTGTTTCCCCAGGCTGGACAGTACCGTTGATGGTGGTGCTGCTATTCGCCAACGTCACAGTCGTATTGCTGATACCTGCCAGTGTGGCGTTCTTTTCTACGGTCAGGGAACCAGCACCAAGGGCACCACCTTCTCCCAATCGGATGCAGCCTTCGCTGATGGTGACAGCACCTGTATTATTCCAGGCACCTGTGACACCCATCTCGCCCGTACCTAATTTGGTGAAACGGTCACCGCTGGTGAAGACACCTTCGAAGTCGCAATTCTGATCGTTGCCCACCTGCCATGTGTTGGTCTGGGTGCTGACGTTATTGCGGAAGGCGCAGAAACCGCCTAATGTACCCTTGCCTGTCAGTTGGCCGATGCGGAAGGTCTTGCCAGAGTTTTGCACGATGACATTCTCTGGGATGTCGAAGGTGCAGTCCGCAGAACCGCTGCTGGTGTCGAGCGAGAAACGCTTGTCGGCAACGATGATGGCATGTGGTACAATCGTGCCCTTGAAGGCAGAGAGGTTGAGACTAAGGTTGGTGCGAGTAGCCACCCAACCATTGCCCTGTTCTGCAGCACAATAGATGTCCAGCGTTCCTTCGCCTGTAATCTTATTGGTGTATCCTGCACGGTTCACTGTATTCCAAGTGCCCTTCTGACCGCTTGGGATGTACAGCTCATTGCTGGTACCCACTCCGTCATTGAGGGCGCCACCTTGGAACTCAACGACCTTGGCGGCATTGCCGTTATGGTTGTCGATAGCACCATCCATGATGATGGCTCTATCGAGGCTGGCACCGCTGGCGTAGGTCTTGATCCAGCCAGAACCTTTCTTTGTCAAGAGGGTACCTGAGAAGGGTTGGTTCTGGATGAAGTCCTTGTTGGCGTCAGCATGGATGACACCGCCCTTATCACCCAAAAACCTGATGGGTGAGCCGTTGGTGACGGTGGCAGTTGTCTGAATCGTCGCTCCATTCTCTATGGTGAATTGACTGGCTGAATTGGTTACACCACCCAAGTTACCCGTTTCTTTGGTTTCGTTGGAAAGTGTGGACACGATAGTGGTTCCCCCCTTGAGAGCGTTACCACCTTTGTAGGAGTTCTCTGTGGTAATGGTCAGCTTGCCGCTTCCCTCCTTGACGAGGGCACCAGAAGTGATGGAACCGCTACCTGAGAAGGTGTAGTTCTTGGAAGCATTCACCTTGAACGTTTGGGGTTCCAGTTCACCTTCAATCGTGATGGATGTTTTAGAACCATCGTCTGTGAAGTTCACGATGTCACCCTTCACGAAGATGTTGGAGGCTTGTGTCTCATCGTTGGCCACATAGAAGTTGAGGGTCTTGCCGAAATTCCATGTAGAGGATTGGGCACCTGTCCACACAATCTCACTGGCTTCACGTACGGCTTTGATGGTGAGCACAAGCTGCTTCTGGTCATTGACAGACAAGAAGGTGAGGTAGTCCGTCACACCTTCAATCCTGATGTTTTCGAGTCTTCCAACTACATTCTCCACCTGACCGATGATATAATCACCGGGTTCGAGGGTGCTGGCTCCTTCCTTACGATGTTCCACCACTTCGAGAACTGGTTGCAGGTATTTCGGACCATAATTGCTCCAAACCGTTTCTGCGAGTTTGCTGTCGATGGTCAGTTTGTTGACAATCACTTGGTCTGCCTTCTTCCCCTCGGAATAAAGGTCAAGCATGAGGCGTGAGCCGAAGCCCATCGTATAGTCTGTTGTTGTGATGGTGCCCATCGTGTTTTCTCCACCTGGACGGATGACAGAAGCATAGTCTGCCTTGATGCTTTTGAACTCACCGCCGTTGGAGTTCAGTTCTGCAAAGCGGTTGAGCCAGAGGTCAGACTGTCTCATTGTGCCGTCGAAATTGACGGTACCAGCCCAGATGTCAGTGTTGCCTGTGTGGGTGAAATCGGCATTGGGTAGGTTGAGGATGCCATCACCTTGTTTCACCAAGCGTGCTTCGCCGGTGATGCCGCCTCCTGTCACGTTACAAGTATAAGTGGTACGGATGATTCTGGTGTTTTGTGTGGTACACTCGCTGGGGGCAGTACCTTCCACCCAGGTAGGTACGTTGAAGGTAAGCACCGAGGGTGCGGTTCCTTCTTGGATGCTGACTTCAGTATCGTTGGTCTCGCATACAATCACGTGCTTGTCATTGTGGCTGGCATCGATGGTTTTATGATTAGCCACTTCTTCACGACCTGTCATCGTGAGTGGTGGAGGGGCAATGGTGATGTCTTCCAGTTCGCCCAAGAAGTAACTGGGTCTTGGGGGTTGGTTATAGCCGCACATCTGCCATACGATGGCATTGCGGTACTGGTGGTCATGCCACAAGGTGTAGTTGCGCCACTTCGTTGGGGTAGTAGTGGTGTAGATGCGGATGTTGTTGTCAGCGGTGCGCATGATGACCTCCTCGCGCCAGTCACCCAAGATGTCGCCCTGGAAACATGGCGTGGCTTTGGTGTAGTTGTTGGTGATGGAACCCGGGAAGGTGTAGATGGGTGTCCAGCTGCCATATTTGGCTACACAACCTTCTGCAGGATAATAAAGACCGTTTCTGACAACGCCTGTTCCATTGAAAGTCTCCTCTAAAAGGTCACCATCCCAATAGATGCGGAAGTTCTGGTTCACACCTTCTTCCGTAATGCCGTTGACGGTGTTGCTGGTGACGAGGCTGATGGGGCCGATGTCCGTGGGTGTGCCCATCGCGCCAGGGAAGTTATTGGTGAAGTTACCAGCCATGCAACGCCCTACATCACTGCCCGCCTTGTAGCGATAATAGATCTTGGAGGTGGTGGCGTCACGGTAGTTTGTGCCACCAGGCAGGTCTTCCAGGCAGGCGAAGATTTCCAGACCATGCACATAGGGGTTGAAGTCGCCTACCTGCTCGGCATCACCGTGCCCAAAACCTGTTGTGGAGAGACCCTCGCCATTGTCATCAATGACCATCGAACCAAAGACAATCTCATCACGTCCGTCCATATCGACATCGGCGATGGCAAAGTTGTGGTAGCCTTGGCCTTTCCAGGGACCATTGCTGTTGTTGTACCAAGTCCAACGTTCTTTTAGCGTATGGGTGGCTGGAACAACATCATAAGCAATCATCTTATGACGGGTATAGATGCCTCGTGCCAAGAAGATGCTGGGCTTGCGGCCATCCAGATAGGGGGCACCAAAGAAGAATTTGGAGGCGCGGTGTCCATAACCGTCACCCCAAGCTCTTTCGAGGTCATTCTCACTAGACTCCAAACGTTTGAGAGGATAGGGGATACATTGGTACACTTCGCCTGTCTTACCATTCAGATAGACCAACCACTCGTAATCGCAGGTCACAAACCAGTTTGTGCCGCCTCCTGTGGCAGCACGCACGTTGATGGACTTATTGCCCACCGTATAGACCTCGCCATTGGATTGATGAATTTCCGTTCCGTCTGCGGCACGCATGATGACTTCTGCTTCTCCGTTACCATCCCAGTCGTATGCCACGATGTTCTGCTCGTTGTTCTGGAAGTCACCCATGTTGGGACCGCAATTTACCCACCACAGGCGTTCGCCGTTTTGCTTGAGCACCTCGAAGATGCTGTATTCGTGTGTCACTACGCCATTCACCGTCGGACCGTTCTTGGGAAATGACTGACTGATTTCACTGTCGTTGTCGAATTTCATGAGTATCTCAAGCTCCCCATCGCCATCTACGTCAGCACAACAGGCATCGTTGGGGATTAGTGTACTGGCAATGCCTTTGTGTTTCAATTGGATTTCTTTGTAGGCATTGGTCCACACGGGGACGGCCTTGCAGGGCTTTTGTGCTTGTCCCTTCACTACAGCTGCCACACTGTAGGTGCTGGATGCGCTACCTGAACGGTCGGTATAGTTGGAAACCTTGAGGGGAGTGCTCGTGATAGGTTCCCCATCACGGTAAACCATATAGGTGACATCGTAGTATTCTTCGCCCAGAATACGCCAGGTAAGAAATACACCAGTCGATTGCTTCATGGCTACCAACCCTCGGTCGAGTTGGTCAGTAAAACGCTGTGCGAAACCTAAGGTGGCCAGCGTCAAGAGGATGGATGTGAGAATGAACTTTTTCATAAATGGATAGTTATTAGTTAATTAGTTTGTTAGTTTCTTAGTAGTTATCGCTTTGCTCGAAGTTATTGAAGTTATCGAAGTTATCGCTTCGCTCGACGAATGTAATGCTAGTGGCAAGGTATCGTCTTTAACGTCTTTAACTTCTTTAACTTCGCTGACTTCTTTAATTACTTCTTTCACTTCAAAGGGAGTAGAACTCCCAAATTGGTGCCAAAGTTACGCATAATTTTTTTATTTGGCAACCATTTCGAGCAAATCTTTGCCTGTAAGCTTGTGACTGACGTCAGTTCCTGCCAAAATGTTCTCGGCAAGGTCACGTTTTGTCTGGTGCAGACGGATGATTTTCTCTTCGATAGTGTTCTTGCTGACCAAGTGATAGACGGTCACTGCACGGTTCTGTCCGATACGGTAGGTACGGTCGGTGGCCTGCTGCTCGATGGCTGGATTCCACCAAGGGTCGAGGTGGAATACATAGTTGGCGCCTGTCAGGTTCAGACCCAGACCACCAGCCTTGAGACTGATGAGGAAGATCGAGTTCTCGCCATTCTGGAAGGCGTTCACCATCTCTGTGCGTTGCTTCAGGGGCACGCTGCCATCGATGTAGAAGTACTTCATGCCCAAGCGGTCGAGTTCCTTTCTGACGAGGTCGAAGAAACTAACGAATTGGCTGAATACCAGCGCACGGTTGCCACCCTCTATGACACCTTGCAGGAGTTCAACCAGTGAGGTGATCTTCGAGCATTCACCTGTCCATTTGGGCTCGATGAGTTGTGCGCTGCATGCAGCTTGGCGCAGTCGGGTAATCTCTGCCAAGACGTGCATATCGACATCAGCCCCAGAGGCTTCCAGCATCTTCTCAGCACGGATGCGGATGCTCTCGTAGATGGCAAGCTCGTCCTTGTTGAGTTCCACGCTGTGGTAAATCTCCGTCTTCTCAGGCAACTCCTTCAGCACCGCCTGCTTCGTGCGTCGCAGCATGAAGGGGTGTACGATGCGCTCCAGCTGTTCCTGCTTCTCTTGATCCTTATAGCCCTCGATGGGGATGATGAACTTCTGTGAGAAATGCTCGTAACTGCCCAAAAGACCTGGGTTGACGAACTGGAAGAGGCTCCATAGCTCTCCTAAGTGGTTCTGCACGGGTGTACCTGTCAGCATCACACGGTTGTCAGCCTGAATCTTCATGGCAGCCGCACTGGTCTTAGCGCCTCGGTTCTTGATGATGTGTGCCTCGTCTAAACATGCCACATTCCAGTGCTTTTTCGTGATGTACTCCTGGATGCTCAACAGGATGCCATAGGTAGTGACAATCACGTCGCCAGCCTTGGCATCTTTGATAACCTGTTGACGGTCAGTGGCAAAGTTGAGAATCTGCACGTTCAAGGTGGGAGCAAACTTCTCCATTTCCGTTTTCCAGTTGGGCGCAACAGAGGCTGGTGCTACCACGAGGGATGGCCCTTCTTGCTGTTTCAGCAGGAGGAAGGCGATGGTTTGAATGGTCTTTCCCAAACCCATATCATCGGCCAGCAATGCACCAGCGCCCCAACTGTTCAGACGCGACATCCACAGGTATCCGTCCTTCTGATAAGGTCGTAAGGTGGCATTCAGTTCCTTGGGAATTGCTGGACTATAATTCGAACAGTCGAGGATGCGTTGTCTGATGGCCTGCAACTTGTCATCCATCTCCAACGTCAGTTCGCCATGCAGGAGGTCATCACCCATCAAGGCGGCACTGAACGGAGAAATCTTGATCTTTCCACGCTCTCGGCTGGCGATGGCATCGAGTGCCTTCAACTGGTTCCTCAGTTTTTCACTCAGCGCCAGAAATTCGCCGTCACCAATCTTCACAAACTTGCCCTTGCTCTTGCCCACCAGTTCCAAGAGTTCGCTGATACTGAGGCGCGTCTGCTCGTCGATTTCCACATCTCCTTCAATGTCAAACCATTGTCCACGTTGCTTCAGCACACCGCTCCACATGTTCGCTCCTTTGGTGAATGAGCGAATTTTGAAGCCCTGTCCCTCTGGCCACTCCGCAAAGAAGGTGTCGGGCTGTGACTGAATCAACTGCACGAGCTCGAGCATGAACTCAGGCGTATAGAGGTCTTTCTCGTTGAATACCTCGTTTTGTGTCGTCCAAAAGTGATGGACCAGTTCACGGTTCTGCCGCTCCATCTCCAGATTGCGCTTTACACGCACTCGTCCCGTTTCTTCACTTTCGTCGATGATGACCTCATCACCCAGACCCAATCGGAAGGTCTTGCGACCACCGGGCAGGGGACGTGCAAACACCTCCACTTCCCAGTTGCCACCCTGTCTTGGACTCAGCTTGAAGCCCACGCTCCACTGCCCATCGACAAGGGGTAAGGTGCTGCCACCTTCGATGAGCGATGAGTGCAGTTCCACCTTACCGCCAATCTTGGATAGAAGGCTGCGTAGGGTGGGCTCCGCTTCCAAGGGAAGGCTGCCTAATTGCAGCAGTTTGGTGTAGTAACCGCGAATCTCGTTAGGGATGTTGATGAGGCTGTAGTGGGTGTAAGAGTCTTTCACAATCACCATACTGTCCTGGATTTTTCCCAACGGCACATTAGATTTCACCACAAAGCGATCGTCTTCTTTCTCCACAATCAGATAGGGTTTGTCACGATCCACCTTCACCAGTTCGTAGGGGGCAGTACGACCCACATACAGACGGCTCTCGTCCACCATCTCCTCAATCACATCCTCTAACTGCAGTTCCCAGTGCTCGCTATGGTTTAGACGTGCCAGAATGCGTCGGTCAGCATTGTTCATGTACTCTGCATCCCCCTTTCTGAATCGGGATTCACTCAACCGCTTGCCATTGCCCCATGCTCCGTTCTTCAGTCGAGTTTGCTCCCTTACCTGAATAGTGTTTGAGTCCTCCGACTCAAGGAGGTACATGATGCGTGTGATAGGCGCTTCGGCCGCCACACTGGTACCATCTACCTCGTCCATCAGTCCTTCGAGTACCGACTCCCATTCCGCCTTGTGGTAGATGTTCACAAGGGTGGGGTGGTCGCCAAACTTATGACGGAGCGACTCACGTTCATAGTCGTAGAAAGGTAAGTATTTGGACATCTCATGTTGGAGCAGGGCAAGGTTGGGGATGCTGCGGTTGACATCCATGTTGGTAGTGGGGTACCCCATGTAGTTGGCTAACAAGAATGCCAACGGACGGTAGATAGGGGGAAGATCCCCCTTGGTGCCAGCCTCATACATCTGTTGCACCTGATCCTTGTGCAGGGAGATGCTGATGTTGCAGAAGTCTTCTGCCAGTATTCTCGCTGGCAGCATCTCTGAATTCACCCTTACTTCCATGTTGGCCACCAACTCTTTTAGACGAACACGGCAAGCCGCCGCTATCTGATGCTCCTTGTCCGTAATCTCTTGCTTGTCATCCGTGGACAGTTTCCCCTCTGTAGCCACAGCCATATAGGCCAGTACCAGATAGAAGGTCAGGAGTCCGTTTGTAAAGTAACCCTTCACGCCTCCCTCCTTCACTTGGGTCTTCAAGGCCATGTCGAACCACTGGGCTGCCTCGATAGGCTTGTTGGCACAGAGGTTGCGCAAAGCCCCCAAGACGTAACCAGCAGCGATATTGGAGAAGACGCCCCCTGACGGAACTTGTCCCGTGGCGATGTATTCGTAAAGTTCTACTTCTGCCTGCAAACGGCATCTTGTGGACTCGGAAATGGCGTTGTAGTGGCTGATGACAGTGAGTATTAAGGTGGTGTCAGCTACTAAATCGTGACTGATGAAGTAATTCCCTACATGCTCAAAGAACTCCAGGAAAGCATCAGCAGAGAGGTTCTCGAATAGCGATTGGAAACGGGCTTCCGTGGCTACGCTGTAGAACAAATGTATCTGATCTTTCCCAATCGTGTGGGCACTGCTGCATAGTTGATAACCGCTTTCCACCAACTCCTTTACCGCATGACGTACGAACAGGTATGTCTGACCGCTGAGATGCTGTAAGCGTCGGTAGGCAAGCAACAAATCTTTGCGGCACTCGAACAGATACCATAAGGCGGGGACGAAGTCATCCACATTCACCCCATAACGTGGCATGCTCGTGTACCAATCCTTTCCCTCCAACTTGAGGATTCCCTTTTGGGTCAGTTCCTCCAGCGCCGCCTTACCATCAAAAACAGCAAAACAATATTGCCCCAAGAGATAGATGTGTTCATCCATCCGCTTGTTGGAACCATATCCTATATGCACATAAAAGCCCAGCAACCGCTGTGCATCCTCACTCAATTGTTCGTACTTGTCAAAAACCATGCCTCGTTTGTGTTGGAAAAAGCGTGCAAAGATACGGATTTAAAAGTATAGCGCCAAAGGAAAAGGCCTATATTTTTTCTCTGCTTTTGAAATGGACGATAAAATGAAAAAGGTGCTGGTCAAGTGACCGCACCTTTTCCCGACATGATGTCGATAAGTTCGTTGGTGATCGCCTGCTGACGGGTCTTGTTGTACAACAGGGTTAGTTCCTTGAGCAGGTCATTGGCATTGTCATCCGCAGTCTGCATGGCCATCATACGGGCGGCGTGTTCGCTGGTGAGACTGTCGAGCAGGACGCTGTAAGCCTGTGCGTTGAGCAGACGAGGATAGAGGGATGCCAGCAACTCTTGGGGAGAAGGCTCGGTGAGGAAAGTCGAGGGGAGTGGGTTTGGAGTTGAGGGTTTAGAGTTGAGAGTTAAGTGATTATCATTAACGTTAGGGTTAAGGTTCATCTTCTCAACTTGAATCACCTGCGTGCCCATCGATTTGAAATGATGATAGAGGAATAAGACCTCTCCTATTTCCTTGTTCTGATAGAGCTGTTGGACGAACGTCACGAGGTCGGAGACATCAGAGAAGGTGCCTCCTTTTTCTATCTGATCCGATAGGGTGATGAAATCGGGGATGTAGTCACGTTGTGCCTTTTTGAGTTCGTGGGCAATCTTCTTGCCAATGGGCAGCAGCCGCACTTGTTGTCCCTGCGCTTCTATCTCATGAATGCGCTGTATCGTCGCCTTGGCTATGTTGCTGTTGAAGGCACCGCAAAGTCCGCTGTTGGATGAGATGGGGATCAATAAAGTTGAGAGTAGAGAGTTGAGAGTGGAGGGTTGAGGGGCGAGAGTGGAGGGTTCCTGCGGGAAAACCTCAGGACACGGGATGTCAACGTTTAAGTCATCAACGATGGACTGCAGGTTGTCCTTGTACCGCAGGAAAGCCTCCGTCATGCCTTGGACATGATGGAGTTTCGCGCTCGCCACCATGCGCATGGCACTGGTGATCTTCTGCGTGTTGCGGATAGACGCGATGCGGTTTTTTATTTCTTTGAGACTGGCCATTTCTTTGACTTTATAGTCTGATGTTTGCTGCCACGTCTTCGATGATGGCAGTGATGCTGTCATCTATCTTGCCTTGACGGAGTGGGCTGAGCACATCGTCCTGATGGGTGGTGCGCAGGAGATCGAGGAAGGCGGCCTCAAAGTCTCGTGCCTTCTCCACTGGGATGTCGCGCAGCAGTCCGTGGGTACCACAGTAGAGGATGGCAATCTGCTCTTCCACAGGCATGGGCTGGTACTGCTTCTGGATGAGCAGCTGCGCATTCTTGCGACCTTTGTCAATGGTGAAGGCAGTGACAGGATCCATATCGCTGCCAAACTTGGAGAAGGACTCCAGCTCGCGGTACTGTGCCTGATCAATCTTTAGCGTACCTGCCACCTTCTTCATGGCTTTCAACTGGGCATTGCCACCCACACGTGATACGGAGATGCCCACATTGATGGCTGGTCGCACACCTTGATTGAAGAGGTCGGTCTCCAAGAAAATCTGTCCGTCGGTGATGGAGATGACGTTGGTGGGGATGTAGGCCGACACGTCGCCTGCCTGTGTCTCGATGATGGGAAGGGCTGTGAGCGAACCGCCACCTCGCACTTTCCCTTTGAGGCAGTCGGGTAAGTCGTTCATCTGTTCAGCCACCTCCTGCTGGGAGATGATTTTGGCAGCACGTTCCAAAAGACGTGAATGGAGGTAGAAGATATCGCCAGGGTAAGCCTCACGACCCGAAGGACGTTTCAAAATCAACGACACCTCACGATAGGCGACAGCCTGTTTGGAGAGGTCATCATAGACCACGAGTGCATGGCGGCCTGTATCGCGGAAATATTCGCCGATGGCGGCTCCAGCGAAAGGCGCGTAATACTGCATGGCGGCAGGGTCGCTGGCGGTGGCGCTGACCACGATGGTGTAGTCCATTGCCCCCTTCTGCTTGAGGGTGTTGACAATCGTGGCGACTGTCGAGCCCTTCTGTCCGATGGCCACGTAGATACAATAAACGGGCTTCCCCGCCTCGTAGTTGGCACGTTGGTTGATGATGGTGTCGATGGCAATGGCGGTCTTACCTGTTTGACGGTCGCCGATGATGAGTTCACGCTGTCCCCGACCGATAGGAATCATGGCATCCACAGCCTTTAGACCAGTCTGCAGGGGTTCGTTCACGGGTTGACGATAGATCACTCCAGGGGCTTTGCGCTCCAGCGGCATGTCGAAGGTGTCACCATTGATGGCACCCAGTCCGTCGATGGGGTGTCCGAGGGTATCGACCACGCGTCCCACCATTCCCTCGCTGACAGTGATGGAGGCGATGCGACCTGTGCGCTTCACAATGTCCCCCTCCTCGATGTTGTCAGTAGGACCAAGCAACACAGCACCCACGTTGTCTTCCTCAAGGTTCATCACGATGGCTTCCATGCCATTGTCGAAGGCAAGGAGTTCACCAGCCTCAGCATTGCGGAGTCCGTAGGCACGCACCACGCCATCGCTGACGGTCAACACGGTGCCCACCTCCGTCTCGTTGCCAAGGGTGTGTTCTTCGTTGTCGATGTCGGCGAGTTGCTGGCGCAGCATCGCCGTCACTTCACTTACTTTTATAGCGTCGGACATAATTCTTTCCTTATCTTTTCAAGTTGATGTCTGTAACTGTAATCATATCGGCGGTCACCGATGCGGAGCCGGAAACCTCCGATGAGGTCAGGGTTCACCTTCTGCACACATTCCACCTTACGATGCCGATGTGCCTTAATGCGCTCGGTCAAGTGGTTGACGATGGCATCATCGACAGGGATCGCTGTTTCGAACACGACACGATCGATGTTATACAACGTTCTGTACATCTCTCGATAAACGAAGATGATGAGGCGCAACTGATTCTCGCGACGGTTTTCCAGAAGCAACCTCAGAAACCTTGTGTAGAGTGTGGTGGCTTCAGGGTCGAGACCAGATGCGAGCAGCAGGAGCGTGTACTTCTTCTCGATCGTCACACGTGGATTGATGAGTGCCATCTGCAGGTCGGGCTCTGCCAGCATAGACTGATAGAGCATACCGAAGTGCTCATAGATCTGCTGATCTACGAACTGCGCCTTCGCTTCCTCAAAGAGGGCTGTGGCATACCGCTTGGCAATACTTCCGTTTAACATGTTATAGTTCGTCGATGATTTGCTCTATGGTCTTGCGTTGGATGGCATCATCCTTCATCCGTTCGCCAATCACCTTTTCGGCAATGTCGAGGGCAAGGCTTGCGACCTCCTTCCGCACATCCTGTAAGGCTCGTTCCTTCTCTGCCTGAATGCTCTGCCGCGCCTCCTCAATCATCTGGTCGGCTGCGGCTTGTGCCTCGTCTTGTGCTGCCTGCACAATCTGCTTCTTCTCCTGCATGGCACTGGCGATGATGTCCTTCTGCTGCGCTTTAGCATCAGACAGCAGTTTCTCGCTCTCTGCCTGGATGTTCGCCAATCGTTCATTGGCTTGCTTGGCAGAGAGGAGCGACATCTCGATGAACTCTTTGCGCTCGTTGATGGCCTTCACGATGACTGGGAAGCCGAACTTCGCCAACAGGAAGAACACCACACCGAACGAGAGTACCATCCAGAAAATCAGTCCAGGGTCTGGTGTGAGTGGATTCATGGATCTCTTGTTCTGTTCCGGATTCTCTGGAAACTCTGGACTTTCTTTTTATTGCAGCACCACAAGGAGACACACCACGATGGCGAACAAGGACACACCCTCGATGAAGGCGGCGGTCAGGATCATGGACGTGCGGATGTTGCCCGCTGCCGACGGCTGACGGGCGATGCTTTCTGTGGCTGACTTACCAATCATACCGATGCCCCATGCGGCACCAATCACTGCGATGGCAGCACCGATGGCTGCTCCGACTTGTGCAAGGCTTGTGCCTGCTTCTACTGCTTCAAGAATCATAATTGTTTTTATTTTTTAGAGTTGTTTTATAGTCTTTCTAGTTCCGCTAGTTATGCCTAGTTTCACTAGTTCTACTAGTTTTTCTTATTCATTGTGCGCCAGACCGATGAAGTTGGCAGTTAAAATCGTAAAGACGTATGCTTGGATGAATGCCACGAGCAGTTCGAGGCAGTTCATGAAGATGCAGAAAAGGACGCTCACCACGGTCATCGAGGCACAAAGCCCCTCGCCCATCTCGGCTGTGATGAACACCACGCTGGTCAGTGCCAAGATGATGATGTGCCCTGCCATGATGTTGGCGAACAGACGGACGGTCAGCGAGAAGGGTTTGGTGAACACGCCGATGAACTCAATGACGGGCATGATGGGCAGCGGTGCCTTCAGGAAAATAGGCACATCTGGCCAGAAGATGCTTTTGTAGTACTCTTTGGGCGCAAAGAAGTTGATGGCGATGAAGGCGGTGACAGCGCAGGTCATTGTCACGGCGATGTTGCCCGTCAGATTTGCTCCGCCTGGGAACACGGGTAGGAGCCCCAACAGATTGCTCGTCAGAATGAACAGGAACACCGTCATTAGATAAGGTGAGAAGCGCTCGTACCCATGTCCGATACTCTCTTTCGCCACATCCTTGTCGAGGAAATCCACCACAGCTTCCATCATTCCCACAAATCCACCTGGTGCCTTTTTCGAACCGTTCTTCCTGTACCATCGTGCTACTCCCAGCACCACTGAACAGATCAAGATGCATACGATGAAGAGTTCCAGCACATTCTTCGTGATACTGATGTCGAAGGGGCGTTCACCAGTTGCTGTAACAATCTTCCCTTCGTAATCACCCTCCTCGGCGATGTGGTAGCCCTTGTAGGTTGCACCATGCTCCAGCCGGTCGGACATAAACACTTCCATGCTCCCGTCTCCGATGAGGATGCAGGGTAGGGGTATGACAGCTCCCTCCACGATGTGCCACTCGTAACTGTCGCCCAAATGCTCAAAGATGAGTTTGGACACATCCAGTTTCTCCGATGCCCTCAGGGGTGCAGCGAAGCCCAATATACATATTATATATATAAGAAGCCTCTTTGCCATCATTCACACATCCTGCTTTTGAGAATCGCCCAGCGCGTGAGCCGGTTCGCATACTACGGTGATATTGTCGTTCTCGATTCTCACCACACCGGCACCGCAGGCAATCTCCTCACGTTCTGTGTGGATGCTGCCCTCCTTCAGTGCTGCAATCATGGGCGCATGACCCTGCAGAAACTCCATGAGTCCTGTGGCAGAGGGGAACTGGAACCTGTTCACGTCCCCGTCATACGTTGTTCCTGTTGGTGTGATGATCTGTAACTTCATAAACTTTAGGGAAGTATCGAAGTTAGAGAAGTTATCGCTTCGCTCGAAGTTATCGACGTTTGTATTGTCAATGAGTGTCGTCGTTAACTTCTTTAACTTCGATAACTTCGTTAACTTCCTTTTAATTGTTCTTTTAATTTCCTTGCTTTCTCAAATGCCTCCTCGATGGTGCCGACGTTCAGGAAGGCCTGTTCGGGCAGGTCGTCGCACTCACCGTCGAGAATCATCTTGAAGCCCTTGATGGTGTCCTCGATGCTGACCATCACACCGGGCACACCTGTGAATTGTTGTGCTACAGCGAATGGCTGCGAGAGGAAACGCTGCACACGTCTTGCGCGGTTCACCGTCGTCTTGTCCTCATCACTAAGTTCTTCCATACCAAGGATTGAAATGATATCCTGTAATTCCTTGTTGCGTTGCAGGATTTGCTTCACGCGTTGGGCGGTTTGGTAGTGCTCCTCACCCACCACGTTGGGGTCGAGGATGCGTGAGGTCGAATCCAGCGGGTCAACGGCGGGGTAGATGCCCAACTCCGCAATCTTGCGGTTCAGCACCGTCGTGGCGTCCAAATGGGAGAAGGTCGTTGCAGGGGCAGGGTCGGTCAAGTCGTCGGCAGGAACATACACTGCCTGAACGGAGGTGATGGAGCCATTTTTCGTCGAGGTGATGCGCTCTTGCATCTGTCCCATCTCACTGGCCAGTGTTGGCTGATAACCCACGGCTGAAGGCATACGTCCCAAGAGGGCAGACACTTCAGAACCAGCTTGTGTAAAACGGAAGATATTGTCAATGAACAGCAGGATGTCACCGCCCTTGCCGCTGCTCACGCCGTCGCGGAACGATTCAGCAATGGTCAGACCCGACAACGCCACGCTGGCACGTGCACCGGGTGGCTCGTTCATCTGGCCGAATACCAGACTCACCTGACTCTTCTTCAGTTCCTCCTTATCGATGAGGCTCAAATCCCATTTGCCTTCCTCCATCGCCTCCTTGAATTTCTCGCCGTATCGGATGACACCGCTCTCGATCATCTCACGGAGAAGGTCATTTCCCTCCCTCGTGCGTTCACCCACACCAGTGAAGACAGAGAAACCGTTGTTCTTCTTCGCCACATTGTTGATGAGTTCTTGAATCAGCACCGTCTTGCCCACGCCGGCACCACCGAAGAGACCAATTTTTCCGCCCTTCGCATAAGGTTCGATGAGGTCGATGACTTTGATGCCAGTATAAAGTACCTCCTGGGCTGGTGAAAGTTCTTCAAACTTCGGAGCCTCCCGATGGATGGGCAGCGCCCCTGTACGGTTCATGTCCTCCATGCCGTCGATGGCGTCACCGCTCACGTTCATCAGTCGTCCCTTCACCTGTTCACCAATCGGCATCGTGATAGGACGTCCTAAGGCCACCACCTCCATTCCGCGTTTCAGCCCGTCGGTCGATTCCATCGCCACACACCTCACTGTATTCTCCCCCAAGTGTTGCTGCACTTCTATCACCATGCGGCGACCTTGTTGGCGCTCGATGGTCAATGCGTCGTGGATGCGTGGCAATTTCTCAGCCGAAAACTGCACGTCCACCACTGGCCCGATAATTTGCGATATCTTTCCTTTGATTGTTTCCATCATACATTAGGTTTATGATGCAAAATTGAGAAAAAAAATTAAAACAAAGAAGCCTTAGGTGTGAAAAGTTTGTTAAACAACGAAACTTTCATGCATTGCGGTCGCATATTACCTTATTTGATGATTACTTTTTTACCCTTGTAGATATATACTCCCTTCACGCTGGGCTTGCCGTTGAGAGGTCGACCATCGAGTGTGAACCAAGTATCTGAGGTGAGAGGTGAGAGGTCTGAGGTGTGAGTCAACTCTTCTATGCCTGTAATTACTTCATCCTCTTCGAAGTTCAAAACGAAGCTGCGGACACCTGCTGCCGGATCGCCTGCCTCGATGCCGTTCAACTGGAAGTAGGCGCGGAAGGCATTGATGGTCATGTCAGCATTGGGATAGTAAAGGGTATTGTCATCACCGAGGTATAATTTCGTATTGTCCTCTCCTTCTATCAAGTAGGGCGAGGTGACACCCTTGAAGGTGATAAGATCCTGAATGGTGACGGGGCAGTCTGCTTGGCTCAGCGTGACTCCCAAGAATACGGGGTCGGTGATGTTGCTGCCACTGGTCCACTTCACGATGTAGGGCTTGCCAGCCTCGAGTGTGGTCACGGCACCCTCTGCGGTGAAGTTCAGCGTCAGCGTGCTGTTCTCCAGCGAGGCACTGCTTAGCGTGCGTATGTCAGCATCGTGCAGCACACTGCCTGCAACGGGCAGGTCAAACGGCAGGCACAGGGTATTCCAATAGCCATCCTTGTAAAGGGTGCGCCCACTCAGTGTTACCACACAACGGGTGTTTGCATTGGTACTGAGGATGTTGGCGTTATTGGTTGCTTCCTCTCCACTGTCATACAGCGTGATAACCGTAGGGGTGTAGGTGAGCGAAACGTTATCGACCAGTATCTGGGCGGCGGAGTTATCAATGTTCTGCTTTTGGAAGCCAATTACGAGGTCGAAAGGCTTCGGCGTATCTGCCACTTCGAAATCGTAGGTAAGCGTTTCATTTGTATTTGTTTCTTTACCAATCGTTGTGGAGACATTATCTATGATGTAGGCAGAAAGGTTATTCATGTTCTCCAGATTACTGTTCCATGATAAGGATAGACGATATTTCCCCACTGGCAACATCTTTTGCTTGGTGGCAGTGAGCGTGGTGGCCGCGCTACCCCAGTTCTTACGTATGTAGAGCTTACCAGCATTGGTAGACTGGTCAGTCTGTAGCACAGCCCATGTGTCTGCATCAGCCCATGCCACCTCCCAACCTGTCACAGCTTTGATGGTGTTGTTGTTCTCACCATTCAGGACAGTTCCTGCTGCAGCATTGAAATCCAAATTCTCACCGAGGAATGCAGATACATCGAAGTTTCCTGTTTGGGCAGCGGCATAGGCATCGAAAGCCGTGTTGAGGGCTGTGATGGCAGTCTGTTCAGTGGCATCGGTGTTCATGTAGGTTTCGGTATCATAGTCACCAACAATACCGAGCGCCGTCGTGCCATCCACCATTGCCTTGTAGCTCTTGAAGAGGCGAAGGGAAACGTCAGTGGCATCCATCTGAGCAACCAGTTCTTGCGCCTTGGTGGCATAGGTGGAAGCTTGAGAGATATCGTCAAGCGCCGTAGTGACA
>JAFXVS010000013.1 GCA_017534815.1 Bacteroidaceae bacterium
GAGGCGAAGAAACGAATAGAATCAATGGGAATGAATGAATAGCTGTTTGGCAAACTCCCAGATGACGATGCCAGCCGTAGTGCTGACGTTGAGGGAATGTTTGGTGCCAAACTGAGGAATCTCGATGCAGCCATCGGAGGCATCGACCACTTCTTGATGGACTCCTTTGACTTCGTTACCCAAGACGACAGCATATTTAGAAGAAGTTATCGAAGTTAGAGAAGTTAACGCTGCGCTCGAAGTTAGAGACGTATGTGATGCAGATGTTAAAGTATCGTCGTTAACTTCATTAACTTCGATAACTTCTTTAACTCCCAAGTCTTGCAACATGATGGAACCTTCGCATTGCTCGATGGAATAGACGGTGTAGCCCTTTTGTTTCAGGGTCTGGACTGCTTCGAGGGCAGTGGGGAAGTGTTGCCACGCAACTGTATCTTCGGCTCCAAGGGCAGTCTTGTGAATTTCAGGATGAGGAGGTTGGGCTGTGATGCCACAGAGGTAGATGGCTTCGACACGGAAGGCATCAGCTGTACGAAAGACGCTCCCCACATTATACATGCTTCTCACATCATCGAGCACGATGATGAGGGGCATCTTCTCCGACGCACGAAACTCTTCTGGGTTCATGCGTCCCATCTCAGTAATCTTCAGTTTACGATTCTTCATCCCACATGGTGAATGGTACGTGATTTCACATTTGTCCACTTTCGATGAGCAGGATGGCGCGTTCTGTGAGTCGGTCATCCACATCGGGGTCATATTCTTTCTTCAGACTGGCGCCAAAGAGAGAGGCAAAGGCATTGTAGAAACCAGCCTTGAAGCCACCCATGTACTTCTTGATGAGTTCGTAGCCAGTCATGTCGCACTGGCGGTCGATGAGTTTGATGAGGAGTTTGCCCTGCGCGAAAGTGAGTTTTTTGAGCTTGGGGTAATAGACAGCCTTGAGTTCCTTCTCCTGTTGCTTGAGGTAGGCATCCTTCTCCTTCTTGGTAGGGAGGGAATCCATGTGGGCAATGGTCTTATCGACAGTCATGCGAATCTCGCAGGCAATGGGATAGACCTTTTTGATGTTATTGGCAATCTTGTAGTATTTCTTGGCCTGCGCCTTGTTCTTGAAGACCAATTTGCCAAAGACGTAATAGTCAGCATAGAGGAAGCTGGGTATCATTTCACCCTCATATTCCACCATGCCCGTGTAGTACAATCCGTGTGCGAAGATGGGGTCACCAGTCATAGCACGATCCGTCTCACTGTCAATCCTGATTTCTTGGGCTTGACAGACGAGGGGAATCATGCAGCAGAGTGCAACGAACAATCTTATGACCAATACGTTTCTTTTCACTGCCTTTGTCGTTTTCGGCTGCAAAATTAGCAAGAAAAAAACATATAATGTCAATTTTCACGTTTCGTAACACGGATTTTTAAGTTTTATTTGCTTCTCCTGCCCCAATCAATACCTTACTGATATTTATTCCTGCCAGTGAGTTTGGCAAATCTGTTGCGGATGGCTTGCCCAATCTGACGGAAGTTTCCGTAGCGGAGGTTGTTGAAGAGTTCCTCGAAGGAACGGCCTATCTTGAGCCAAGGATGTCCCCAGGCGTTGGTGCGATAGACGTTCTCCTTGAAGGCGAGGTGTTCAATGACATGGGCAGGATGGCGCAGGGGGAACTGGAGTGTGTGGCGCTGCATGGTGTACATGCGGCGCAGACGCTTGGGTATGGTGTTGAGGTTGGCTGAGTAGTGGGTGCTGTCGGGTGTGGCTCCCAGGTTGTTGACCAGGTTGTGGGTGGGCATGATGGCGAGTTGGTGGTTGAGCACGAGACTCATGCAGAAGATGGTCTCGTAGTATTCCTTGCCCGAATCGCGATGATGATAACACATGTCGAGCAGATGCTGACGATACTTGCGAAGCTTCCATAGGTCGCGTACTTGTTTCATGCTGTAGGCATCGTCAAGGAAGGTGTAGTGACCGTCCCACTGATCGATGACACGTCGCCAACTTGCCCAACCCCAGATGCTGAAGACGGTGGTGAAGAAATAGTCGTCGGGCACATCGGGCGTGACCTCATCGCTATTGAATCCTGCTATCATGCCAATGCGCTCATCATCCGCATAACGGTCGAGGAGTTCCTTGCAGAAAGGGAAGAAGGATTGTGAGGGTACATCATCGTCTTCGAGCACGATGCAGCGATCCACAATGGAGAAAGCCCACTTCTGGGAGAGGTATTCAGAAGGGTCGCAACCATAGTTTTTCTCTTGATACAGTTGATGGACTTCGCATTCCCAGTCGATGTCGGAAACGACTTGACGGCACTGCATGATGCGTTCCATGTCTTGTTCACCTCGTGGCCCATCCTGATAGAGGAAGAGGCGGGTGGGGCGTGCTTTCTTCACTTCGTCGAAGACTTTCTGCAGGAAGTCTGGACGGTTGAAGAAGAGGATGAGCACTGATACGTCTATATTTGCTGGGGCTTTCATGTTCTACCAAATAAATATTTCTTTAAGAATGGACTCATGCGGAGGATTTCTGAGATGAGGAGGCAGAAGGCGATGATGATGAGCGCCATGCCAACGGAGAGTACGATGTCGATGACGAAGTTGGGGTGGTGGGCATCGAGCCACTTGCCCACTTCAGGGAGTTTGGGCAGGAGGAGGAAGTGGAGGAGATAGACGTCGAGGGTACGTACGCCGACATATTGGAGTCCTCGCCCAATGCGTGTCTGCTGGGTGAAGAGGGCTTGGTGGTGACGGAAGAACATGACGACGATGAGCATGAGGGTGTACATGGCTAACGTCTTGGGTGCATTCGTCCATTCGTGCTTGATGAGGTGCCATCTGAAGATGTCTGCACAACAGAAGAAAGCGAGCAGGACAGTGATGAGGAAGAATCCTTTGGCATCAAAGAGGCGTTGGACACGTGGCCAGTGTCGATGGACGATGTTGCCAAGCAAGAAGAAGTGCATGAACTTCATGGTCTCGTAGAAAGAGCTGTACATCATGAAGTCTGTCTTGTACCACTTGCCCAAGGTCTTTGGCAGACCTAAGGAGATGTAAGCGCCAAGACTGATGACCCATAGGACGATGATGGCGATGTGTTCAGTTCGTTTGCCGAAGCGTTGGAAGAAGGCTGCCACCACATAGTAGATGAGGAACATCTGGAGGAGCACCCACGTGAACCAGTAACCATCCTTGGTGGGTGTCTTCATGGCACGCATAAATCCCTCTTCAAAGGTGTAATTGGTGCGTAGGACGATAAAGACGCAGAGGAAGACCAGCGTGGGCAGCACTTGCACCTTGATTTTCTTCCAGGTGAGGGCTGCGAAACTCTGGGGTGTCCATAACCATGTGGCTTTGTAGGCCAAGAAACCGCTGACGAAGAAGAACAACGGCATGCGGAAGAGCACCAAGAAGGGGAGGGAGGCGGAAATCTTCTCCGACTCCAAGAATCCTGATTGTGCCACATGGTAGGCAACAACCAGTATCATCGTGAATCCACGCATGGCATCCAGCCATTCCAATCTTTGCTTCATATTCTATAACCTTAAACTCTAAACTCTAACCACTCTAAACTCTTAACCCTAAACTCTCAACCAATTGATCGCTTTTGCCGCTGATGAATTTGCGGGCGAACATCTTGCCGCTGGCCATCAGGGTATCATAATCGTTCTCATCCATCACCTTGATGACGGGCTCGTATAAGATGTAGTGGAGAGGTGTAAGTGCCGCCAATCCTGGATATTTCCCTTCGTGGAGAATGCATCTGGGTGCCCAGTCAGGGGAGTTGAAGGCGATGGTTTGTATGAGGGTCTCAGCTTGTCCGAAGGAATTGATGAAATAACTGCGGACAGCGGGTTCGCTCGTGTAGATCTGATAGATGTATGTGGCGAGCTGCTGACTAATGCACCACCACGCAGACCCCTTGTAGAGGTGCCACTCCTGTCCATTCACCATGAAGGAAAGAGGCTTGCGCATCCCTAACAATCCTTTGGCCTTCCGACATAAGATGCTGAGTCTTTCGTTGCTTTTGTTGCTGAGCCACTTGATATGGAAGAAGGGGCGTGCCAGTGTATAGAGTTCGTACTGCTGCTTGCTCAAGAGTGGTGTGTCCATACGGATGCCACTGAGTATCTCTTTGTCTCCCTGTGCCTCCAACCATTGGGTGATGTGCGTGTTGCTCCACAAAGGATAATCCATACCAGAGAGGAAGAAAATGCGGTCGAAGTGGACAGGGTGGTCGATGACAGCTTTGATGAGTGCCATCTGATACTCCACCTCAAGGATGGTTCCCCAACGTACGTCAATCCTGTCCTGCAAGAAATGCACATTATCTCCCTGCAGCATGGCCTGGAAAGGACTGATGTCCGACTTCTTGTCGATGTGGATGAAGAAGTGGGCATCAGGGTGCAGCGCCTCCACCAATCGTTTCAGTTGGGGTGCATCTGTATGGGCTGATATGAGGTAGGCAATGTTCATGGAGGCGTTGAGGGTTTAGAGCTTAGGGTTTAGCGTTGAGCCCAGCGCGTGGGCTGTTCCATCTTCCACTCAGCCAAGGTACTTTCTCCACATACGGCACAAGCCAAGTGCAGAGGCCGAACACGAAGACAATGAGGACAATGAAGTCATCCCAATGTCCGTAGATGCTGTGACCGAAGACGATATGAGTGAAACGGTAGAATTGCAGGATGGGGTAGTGCAGGACGAAATAAACCATCGAGTGCTGACCAATGTAGTTGATGGCAGGAATACGGGGCAGCGGCAGTTTGATGAGGAAACCTGAGAGTCCTACAAGGATGATCATCGTATTGAAGAAGGCTGCCCAAGGATTACCCCTGAAGAGGTTGGCGCTCATGACATACTCGCCGTGCCACAGGATGTTCAGCACGATGAACGCCACAATGAGCACACCCGATATGCACAAGGTGGAGCGTCGCCCCATCTTATCGATAAGCCATCGCCACGTACGTCCCATATTGAAGAAGAACACACCCATGGGTACATTGCTCAGACTCATCGGCAAAGGGTTCTCTTGTGTCCACAGCCAGTAACTCAGGAAGGGACAGGCAAGGATGATGACCGTCTGGAAGACGGAGATAGGTTTGACGATGTGTATCTTCTTGATGAAATGTACGAGCACGTAGGCTGCCCAGAATGAGAAGAGGAACCAGACAGGTTCGTTGCCCCAGAAGGAACTGGTTTTCCACAGATGGCTCCACTCCATCGGTTCGATGGGATGGTGATAGCGCTTGATCTCGAAGGGGATGTAGAGGGCGTAGATGAGGAAGCCGATGGTGCCCCACACCACATAGGGAATGAGCAACCGCTTGGTCTTGTCTGTGATGTATGCTTTGGTGTCGCCAGAGACGGTCTTGTTGAAGTAACCTGCCTTGAAGAAGAAGAAGCACATGAAGAAGAACGACCAGCTCATCACCTCGAGCCACCACCCATCGTCCTTATGGCCGCAGAAGGTGATGGTGTGCAGGCAAATCATGCGGATGATGCAGATGCCGCACAAGAAATCAAATGTATGGTTGCGTTCCTTCATGGGTGCAAAGGTAGTGATTTTTAAGTTAAAAACTAAAAACTAAAAACTAAAAGTGATGATTACCAATCTTCCGAATGGCAGATACTTTCACTTTCCACTTTTCACTTTTCACTTTTTGTCGTCCCGACAAGAATGGCACTTTTTCCACGTAGGGCGTGAGCCATGTGCAAGTGATCAGGATAAAAAGCATCATGAGGATGACATCTTCTTGATGGTGCGCCACAGAGTGACGGAAGGCCAGATGGGTGAAGGCATAGAGATAGAGAAGTGGGTAGTGAGCCACAAAAAAGACCATCGAGTGTTCACCGATGAACCCTACCATGGGAATGCGTCGCAAAGGTAATGCGAGCAAGAGTCCTGAAATGCCCACCAAGGCACAGAGGGTGTTGATGCCTGCTCCCCAAGGATTCTGTACAAACTTGTTGAGGCTCATGTCGTACTCTCCATGCCACAGATGATTGCCTACGACAAATTCGGCAATGAGCAGCACACTGAAGGCGATGAGCCAGCCCTTGGGCACTCGTGTCTGCAACCAGCGCCAACCTCGTCCAAGGTAGAAAAAGAACACACCCATGAAGACATTGTCGAGGCTCATCCAGAGTGGGTTGCGTTGTGTCCACAGGTAATAACTGACGAAAGGGAAGACAACTGCTATCCAACGCAGGTATTTCACTTTGTTCAAGAAATGCACCAGCACATACGACATGAAGAAAGAAAAGAGGAACCACAAGGGTGGGTCGCCCCACACGTGACTGTCTGCCCAGAGGTGTTCCCAACGTAGCGTCTTATAGTACTTCTGGAGGTTGTCAGGGAAAAGGAGTAGGAAACCGAAGTAGATGAGGCTGCCGATGATGCCCCAAGTGCAATAGGGCACAAGCAAGCGTTTCACTCGGTCTTTCAGATACGGCCAAGTGGGCGTGGAGATGCCTTTGTTGAAATAGCCTGCTTTGAAGAAGAAGAAGGACATGAAGAAGAATGACCATGCCATCACCTTGGTGAACCAAAACTCGCTGCGATAGCCGCACGTGCTCATCACGTGCAACAGGATCATCCGCAGGATGCAGAGTCCGCACAACAAATCAAATGCATGATTACGCTTCATTTATGCTCTAACCTCTAACCTTTACCCCCTTATCACTCGTCTATCACAAGCCGGTCTTCCACCATCCGTTCCATATAGGACTGGATGATGGCCTTGAGTTCACGTTCCATCTGTTGTTCAGTCTGTCCGGTCTTACCCAGCAGGTTTTGCTTGAGGAACCAGTCCTTCTTGTAGTTATAGAGTGCCTTCGCATGTCCATCATCTGTGAATTGCAACACGTAGTCGCCCTTTACATACTGATAGATACCCTCAATATTGGTGACTGCCCATGTAAGGCTGTCGGGTGTATGGAGCAGGTCATTGCCAAATGCCACATACGGATTCTTGTAACCGAGGTGATTGAGCACAGTCGGCATGATGTCTATCTGTTGTGCGATGCAATGACGACGTCCTGGCTTGATTTCGCCCGATGGATCAAAGATGATGATAGGCACGCCATACAGCCCAAGTTCGGTTTTGTATTCAGGTCGTGCAGAATAGTTCGTGTGGTCAGCCGTGAGTACGAAGATGGTGTTCTTGTACCAAGGTTGCTTTTGTGCTGTCTCAAAGAAGCGTTTCAAGGCATTGTCCACATAGCGGATGCACTTGCACAGTTCGTTGGGATCATCGGGCTCATCCTTGTAGATGTTCTGGTAGCGTTCAGGAACCTTGTAAGGATGATGCGAACTGGCTGTGAAAATGGACGTGATGAACGGCTCTTTCATTTGGCTCATCTGCAAAGCGTAGAACTGCAGGAATTCCTCATCCCAAATCGCCCACATCCCATCGAAATCCTTATCGCCATTGAAACGTTTGTCCTGATTGTATTCTGTCCGACCAAAATAAGCTTTATAGCCAGTGGCATGCGCAAAAGCCTCAAAGCCCATTGAACCGTTTTCTGCCCCATGGAAGAAAGCAGAGTAGTAACCTGCCTTGTTCAGTTCACCAGCCAGACCACTCACCTTGTTCAGGGATGCAGGAGTGAGGAAGAAGGGCTCGATGAAACGTGGTATGCTCGATAGGATGGAAGGCATGCCATCGATGCTCTTGCGTCCATTCGCAAACGTGTAATCGAAAGTGAGGGAACGTTTGATGAGTGAATCGGTGAAGGGGGTATAGGTCTTGTATTTAGCGTTTGGGGTTGAGTACTGAGCGTTGATGGCGGGCAGAGGGTTATAGGCACCCATATACTCTCTACCGTAACTCTCCATGATGAGCACCACCACGTTCTTCTTTTTCATGACAATACTGTCGGCTGGCGTGTAGATGGGCTGATAGATGCTGTCAAGTTCCTCGCGTGAGTAATATTGGGGATCCACGAACACGTCCTTGTTGATGGAACGGATCATGGAGAATGGTGTATTGAGGATGAGTGCCACCTCTGGCGAACGGTTTACGTATTGGTTGGCATTGCTAAGGGTGATGGGACGTACTGCAGTGGTGGCTCCTCCACGCATGCCTGCCACTGTGATGGGAATGTATAGTCCGAAGCAGATGATGTGGATGAGGTAGTAGATGAAATAGTCCTTCAACATGCGCAGACGGAACTTGCCTTTGGGACGAGCATACAGGAAGATGAGGCCTGCTATGAGGATGATGCCCACCAACACGAGGTACCAGTGGTTGAGCAGTTCTACCCCTACGATATCACCTATGTTGTTCTCATTGCTGAACTCCCTGAACACAGAAGTGTTGGTGCGCCGACCTGTATATTGGAAATACACGGCATCGGACAGATTGGCGATGATGCACACGGAGTTGATAAATACATACACCCATTTGTTCATCGTTTGCCACCAGTCCTTCTCCTTCCAATGCAGTGGAATGAGCATCAGCAGGGCATATAGCGCATTGGTATAGAGGATGGCAGAGGTGTCGAACATCCAACATCCTTTGAATGCCTCCCAGAAAGAGAGTTGGTCAAAACCTTCGGAGATGACTGTCCAGTTCTCAAACAAATAGGCCAAACGACATAAGCCATAGACGATATAGACCAATGCCAGATTGTAGATGAATGCGATTGGATTTGAAACAAAAGACTTGTGTATTTGTAAACGTCTCATGTTCTTCGTTTTGATGTGATTTTATGTGCAAAGGTACGAAAAATAAGTGAAAAACTAAAAGTTAAAAGTTAAAAGTTAAAGTATCTACCATTCAGATGATAGGTAATCATCACTTTTAGTTTTTAGTTTTTAGTTTTTAACTCAAAAAATCACTACCTTTGTCCCCCCAACGCTATCTTATTCTTCAAATCACAATCATCAGATGATACTCATTACAGGAAAAGAGGGAATTGTGCACCAAACAGGCAAGGAGATTCAGAATGTTTTTCAGAATCTGTTCAAGCAAAGGGGCAAGTGGCGGCGTGAAGCTGCCAAACTGAGCCCTTATTATTCTATGGAGGCACCAAGAGCCCAGAATGAGAGGAAGCAGGTGATTTGTATGTTTGATGGCAGGATGCATCATGGTGGTTTGGCAGATAGGCTCAGAGGCATCATATCCACCTATTATGTGTGCAAACAAAAGGGGTATGACTTCCGCATCTACTTTGTTCATCCTTTTTGTCTGGAAGACTTCTTGGTTCCCAATAAGGTGGATTGGCGTATCAAGGGAAGCGACATCTCCTATCATTCCCAAGATGCTGCCCCGATGTTTTGCGGTAGCAATGGAACCTTTGTGGAACGTGGTTTTCAGGAGTTATGGTTCAAAAAGAAGTTTGGGGAGGATTATGCCCAAGTACATGTTTACACCAATGCACTCCTCCTGCCACGCGGACGGGGCTTCCATGACCTGTTTGAGGAGTTGTTCCGTCCCTCAAAAGCCTTGGAAGAGGCTTTGAAACGATATATGGAACCTTTATCAGAGGGATATTATGCCATCACCTTGCGTTTTCAACAACTTCTGGGAGACTTTCAGGAGGGGCACTACGCCACCCTCTCATCTGTAGAACAGCAAGCATTGATGGATCGTTGTGTCGCACAGATTCAGAAGATTTATCATGGGTTGAAGGATAAAAAGCGGATACTTGTGACTTCAGACAGTAGTCGTTTTTTGGACTATGCTGATGACAAGCTCGATTTTGTCTATGTGGTGCATGGGACATTGGCTCACATGGATTGGCAAACAGACATTCCCTTCGATGTGAATCTCAAGTCATTCGTCGATTTGCTGATGATCAGTCGCGCAAAATGTGCCTATCTCCTCCAGACCGGTAAAATGTACAATAGTGGTTTCCCCCGTCGTGCTGCCCAAATAGGAGGCATTCCCTTCCACCATGTCAGGTTTTAGGGTTGATATAGCGTGGATTCCGATCAGGGAACGCCTTGTTGACCAGATTTCTTAATCGTCGCGCCGTGTTTGACTTATAAATATAGGTGGGAATCCCGTTCCAGTCGGTCTCCTCAAAAATCTTCAGTTCTTCTTCTAACGACGCATTGGTCAACAACGACTTGCACATCATGGCCATGGCAGCAGCCATCCACTCCTCCTTGGCTGACCAATAGTGGGCAATACAATCCTTTGTTTCCAACAACGACGTTTTCTCAAAGAGGGCAACAGACAAAGCATATTGTTCGATGACCACACGCTCAATCTGGTCATCAAGCATCCCATCACAAATGGCAAGTGCTGCCCGTAGCACCTCCTCCCGTTTCTGATGCGGAATACCCACCACACCAGCACAATACATATTGTGTTGCATTCCCAAAGTGATGCCTCCATAAGTGCGTCCATGACACATCTTCCACATACGCAGTGTCTTTGTCTTCTTCGTGCTCGGATGTCCCTCGTTGATGTCCATCAATCCATGTCCTTCTTCCATCCACTTCTTGAGTTCATCGATGGAGCCACAAAGCACCGTGTCACAATCCAAGTATAGTATATCGTCATCAGGATAACGTTGTCCCACCAAACCGATGGCCATGATCTTGGCTCTCCAGAAGAATTGGTGCTTCCCCTGCCACTCTTTTATCTGAGCCTCATCGATGGTGATGATTTCAGCCCATGAAACATGTTGGTAGAATTGGGGTGATGTGGTCACCATCACGATTCGGTCATGGCTGGTCATCTGCCTGCGGAATGAAATCATGGAAAGGAAAGCCTGTACATGATACTCAATCTTTTGCCCGAAAGTTAGATACATGATCGTCATAAGGAGAAAACGGGTTTTATGTGGGTTTTTATTTGATGTGGCGGAAAAGGTTGTTGAAGTGATCAAAGGACGCCTCGGAGATGACTGCGTCGGCAGACGCTATCCAGCAAAGTGGGGTGTCACGGTACATGGAGGCGACGAGCGTGAATGTGCTGGGTGCTCCCATGAGCCAGTCACATTGTGACAGCAGGTAGAGGTCTTGACCTGGATTGCCTTTAGGAAAGGTGATGCTTACATCGGGGAATGCTTCATGGAACACCTTCTCGTCCATTTCAGCATAGTTGCCACAGATGAAGACACTCACCTGTTCTTGTTGGTGCAGCGCAAGGAACTGGCGAATGAATGTTACATATTGTTCGTCGCTATAGTAGTAGATGCCGCCATGGAAGGTGCGGTAATCACCACGACGGATATGGAGTCCTAAGCGGATGTGGTCAGAGGGAACCTCCCCCAACAAAGCGTTGGGTTGTTTCTTCACCCCTTCATCGAACTGGAACAGATCGAGTATTTCAGTTTTATATTTGAGGAAGAGGTCATACCATCGGGCATACCAGCCTTGAGCGACGATGTTCCGTCTTTTTAGCATTTGCTCCTCTTCTGCAGCGTAGTCGGCATCTGGACTGTCAAAGCGAACCACAGGTATCATCCCCCATGCTGCAGCGTATTTGGCAAAAGCATAGCAGAAGAAATTGTGCCAGCGTGTGTGGCAGATGTGAAAGTATTGGTATTTGTAGGCAAAACGCATAGACATGGTCTTTCGCCCATGTTCTCGTCCCCAAGCATACAGATGTCCGTATTGCAGGATGTTATTGCAGAGTCTTCCTTTGTCTCGTACAAAAATCATAAGATCTATTCTTTAGGCTCTTTCGGCATGACTTTTCCGTTCACGACGATAAATCGACGGTCGAACTCTTCGTGCGTGCGCTTCCAACGATTGTGACTCCAAAGCCAGAGCTCTGGCTGACGACGGATATTCTCTTCCAACATCCGGAAATAGATGTCGGTTGCCTCGAAGGGCTTGAGCTGCTGAGGTTCGCGGGTCATCAACTTCAAATCCACCTGATAGTGACCGCGTTTGATTAACTGCACGTCCATATAGAAAAGTGCCTGATGGTTCTTGGTGGCAATACGTTCTGTGCCCGTCATCACCGGTGTGTCGTGCGAGAGGAACTGACACCAATGATGTATATTGTTCCAATGGGGCACCTGATCGGCTATATACCCCAAGGCGGACGGCTTGCCCTCTCGATGGTATTCGATAATCTTTCGTAGGACATCAGCAATCAGGATGCATTCCCCTCCCCATCGTTGACGTATCTCGAGGAGAATCTTGTCGAAGATGGGATTCTCCAGCGCATGATACAGTTGCCCTCGTTTTGCCTCAGGACTCATCCACGTGCATACAGAGGTAATCCATTCCCAATTGAACAGGTGACCCAAGTATAAAGCACACGATTGTCCTTCAGCAAGACACTGATTGACTACATCTATACCCGTGAAGACCATTCGGCGCTGCATCTCCTTAGGACTGATCGTCATCATCTTGATGGTCTCCACAAAATAATCACATAAACAGTGGTAGAAACGACTTTCTATCTGGCGCAACTCCAAAGTGTCCTTCTCTGGAAAGGATTCCGTCAGATTCTTGCGAACAACCTTGACTCGATATTTTGCGATTTTGTAGATGAAGACATACAGCACCCAATCACTGAACACATAGTGAATGCGCAGAGGAAGTAGTGAAGCCACATACCATAGAGAATGAACGATATGATAGAGTATCTTATTCATGAGACGAAGGTAATGCGGAATCCCATACTTCTGATGCTGATGATTTCATTAACACACCTGACTGCCGCCCTTCACTGGCTTCTCGACTGTAGTCACGCTGATGCTGCCATCATAGTTCTCAGCCGACAGGATCATGCCTTCGCTGACGAGTCCGTTCTTGAACTCGCGAGGTGCCAAGTTGGCGATGAAAAGCACTTGCTTGCCAATCAGCTGCTCAGGCTCATACCATTGGGCTATGCCACTCACGATGGTACGTCCCTTGGGGGTGCCATCATCAAGTTTGAACTTGAGCAATTTCTTCATCTTCGGCACGCGCTCACATTCCAATACAGTCGCTACACGGATGTCGAGTTTGGTGAAGTCATCAAAAGCAATCGTCTCCTTGACGGGTGCCACCTCTGCATTGGCGGCCTCATTTGCCTTGATGATTGCCTCAAGCTTGTCTGTCTGGAACTGAATCGTTTCGTCTTCAATCTTTGAGAACAAGAGGCTTGGCTTGCCTAATTGCTTGCCTGCAGGAAGCAGGTCTGTTTTGCCAAGATCTTCCCAATTGAGATCATCCATGTTGATCATCTCACGCAATTTGGCTGATGAGAACGGCAGGAAGGGCTCAAACGCAATGGCCAGATTGGCTGTGAGCTGGAGGGAGATGTAGATGACGGTTTTTACACGCTCAGGGTCAGTCTTGATGACCTTCCAAGGCTCTTCATCAGCGATGTATTTGTTGCCGATGCGTGCCAGGTTCATGGCTTCCTTCTGGGCTTCGCGGAACTTGAATCCCTCAATGAGTGCCTCCACATTGTCCTTGACGGAAGCAAACTCAGCGAGTGTCGCTTTGTCTGTTTCAGTCAATTCACCACATGTGGGCACTACACCATCATAATATTTTTGGGTGAGTTGGAGGGCACGATTCACGAAGTTGCCATACACGGCCACCAACTCGTTGTTGCAACGTGCCTGGAAATCTGCCCAGGTGAAGTCATTGTCCTTGGTCTCTGGCGCATTGGCTGTCAGCACATAGCGCAACTCGTCCTGACGATTGGGCAGTTCTTCCAAATATTCGTTCAACCAAACGGCATAGTTCTTCGAAGTAGAAATCTTCTTACCTTCGAGGTTCAGGAACTCGTTGCTGGGCACATTGTCAGGTAGGATATAATCGCCATGTGCTTTCAGCATTGATGGGAAGACGATGCAATGGAAGACAATGTTGTCTTTGCCGATGAAATGCACCAGACGTGTGTCCTCATCCTGCCACCATTTTTGCCATGTGCCCCACTTCTCGGGCTCCTTCTCACAAAGTTCCTTCGTGTTGGAGATGTAGCCGATGGGTGCGTCGAACCATACATAGAGCACTTTACCCTCAGCGCCTTCCACAGGTACAGGGATGCCCCAATCAAGGTCGCGTGTCACAGCACGTGGCTTCAGACCACCATCTAGCCAACTCTTGCACTGCCCATACACATTGCTGCGCCATTCAGGATGTCCTTTCAGAATCCAGTCTTCAAGCCAACTCTGGTATTGGTCGAGGGGTAAGTACCAGTGCTTAGTTGCCTTCTTTACAAGTGGGTTGCCGTTGATGGCGTTCACAGGGTTGATGAGTTCTTCTGGAGAAAGGGTCGCACCACATTTTTCGCACTGGTCGCCATAAGCACCTTCAGCGTGACAACGTGGACACTCACCCTTGATGTTACGGTCGGTTAAGAATTGCTTGGTCTCCTCATCGTAGAACTGCTCAGAAGTGATTTCCACAAATTTCCCCTCGTCATAGAGCTTCTTGAAAAAGTCGGCGGCAAACTGATGGTGTATCTTGCTGGTGGTGCGGCTGTAGATGTCGAAACTGATACCAAAGTCAGCAAACGATTTCTTGATAATACCATGATAGCGATCCACCACATCCTGCACAGTGCATCCCTCCTTCTTTGCACGGATGGTCACAGGCACACCATGCTCATCACTCCCACACACAAACATCACCTCACGTCCCTTCAGTCGCAAGTATCTCGTATAGATGTCGGCAGGTACATACACGCCAGCCAGATGTCCAATGTGTACAGGTCCATTGGCATAAGGCAATGCTGCCGTCACAGTTGTTCTCTTAAAGTTTTTCTGTTCCATGTTCTTATTTTAATCTAATTCGTGTGCAAAGGTACGAAAATAAAGTGAAAAACTAAAAGTTAAAAGTTAAAAGTTAAAGTATCTACCATTCGGATGATTGGTAATCATCACTTTTAGTTTTTAGTTTTTAGTTTTTAACTCAAAAAATCACTACCTTTGCATCATCTTTACACAAAAGAAGGATTTTCATATGCAAGCAATTATTTTGGCGGCTGGAATGGGTCGTAGATTAGGCGATTTGACCAAAGAAAACACCAAATGTATGGTGGAGGTGAATGGCATTCGTCTGATAGACCGACTGTTGGGACAACTTTCTCGTCTCTCACTTCGTCGGGTCATCATTGTTGTCGGCTATCAGGGACAGAAACTGATAGATTATATTGGACATCGGTATGATGAGCACCTGACCATCGAGTATGCGGAGAACCCTATCTATGACAAGACCAACAACATCTACTCGCTTTCGATGGTGAAGGATCAGTTGCAGGAGGATGACACCTTGTTGATAGAAAGTGACTTGATTTTCAGCGATCATCTTTTCCAGATGATATTGGAAGACCCCTTCCCTAATGTGGCTTTGGTGGCGAAGTATGAATCATGGATGGACGGCACGATGGTGCGCATTGATGGGGAAAGGAACATCGTGAACTTTGTGCCGAAGCAGGCGTTCAGATATGAGGATGTTGACAAGTATTATAAGACCGTCAATATTTACAAGTTCTCCCGTGATTTCTGCGAACAGAAATATGTGCCGTTTTTGGAGGCTTATTGTCATGCATTGGGCAATAATGAGTATTATGAACAAGTGCTTCGTGTCATCACGCTATTAGATTCTGCTGAATTGAAAGCGTTGCCTATTGGAGACGAGACATGGTATGAGATTGATGACATCCAGGACTTGGACATTGCGGAGACGATTTTTGCTGAAGATGATGAAATGATTCGCCGTTTTAACTATCGCTATGGCGGTCACTGGAGATTCCCGAAGATGCTGGATTACTGTTATTTGGTCAATCCTTATTTTCCATCTCAGCGGATGAAAGATGAGTTGCGTTCCAGTTTTGACACTTTGCTGACAGAATATCCTTCGGGCATGTATGTTAATTCGTTGCTGGCAGGCAAGTATTTTGGTGTACGTCAAGATTATATGGTGGTGGGTAATGGTGCAGCTGAACTGATCAAGAGTATGATGGAGCAGCTAAAGGGGAAAGTCGGTGTGGTCTATCCTACTTTTGAGGAATACCCCAACCGTTTACAAAAGGAGGAAATCGTCTCTTTCTATCCAGACAATCCTGAACTGAAATATGATGAATATAATTTAATGACGTTCTTTGCCGATAAAGGCATCAAGCATCTGCTACTGATCAATCCAGACAACCCATCGGGCAATTTCATTCCAATGGAAGGACTGAAACGTCTTTTGAAATGGACAAAAGAACAGAATATTCAATTGATTGTGGATGAGTCTTTTGTGGATTTCAGCGATAATTTTGAGCAGAATACCTTATTGCAGAACGATACGTTGTCAGAGAACCCCCATTTGGTGGTGATGAAGAGCATCTCGAAATCGTATGGTGTACCTGGTTTGCGTCTGGGTGTATTGGCTTCTGCAGATGTGGGGTTGATTCAATGGATCCGGAAGGACATCTCCATTTGGAACATTAATTCTTTTGCCGAGTTCTATATGCAGATATTTGGCAAATACGAGAATGAGTATAAGAAAGCGTGCCGTCAGTTCATCGCTGAACGTCAACGCTTTGAGAAACTTTTGAAGGAGATACCTTATCTGCATCTTATCCCCACACAGGCAAACTTTTTCTGTTTGGAAATCACAGATAAGTATTCATCAGCAGAGCTGACCAAATTGTTGTTGGAGAAGTACAATATTATGGTGAAGGATTGCAATTCCAAGAGTTCTTTGAAGGGACGCAACTTTATCCGTGTGTCTGTACGGAACCAGCAGGATAATGACCAACTTATCAGAGCTCTTAAGGCATTGGAAGCATGAAAGTCTGTGTGTGTGGAGGTGGCAATTTAGGTCATGTGGTGGCAGGCTTTCTTGCTGCAAAGGGTGACTGTGAGGTGAGTCTTTTGACTCGCCAGCCTGAACGTTGGCAGTCCACATTGTGTATCACCACTCCTGAAGGCGAGGAACTGCAAGGGAAGTTACATGCAATATCTTCCTCACCAGAGGAAGTAGTGGCTTTAGCTGACATCGTTTTGCTGTGCCTTCCTGGTTTTTCTATCAAGGAGGTACTTCAACAAATTCGTCCAGCCTTGCAACCCCACACGGCGGTGGGCAGTATCGTCAGTAGTACAGGTTTCTTTTTCGATGCTTTTGATGTACTCCCATCCAATACTCCGTTGTTCGGTTTTCAACGCGTTCCTTTCATCTCTCGTATCTTAGAATATGGTCGTTCTGCTGCCTTGTTAGGCTATAAATCTTCGTTGAACATCAGTGTGGAGCAGACGGAGGATAAGGAAACCCTCCATCAAACCATAGAAAAATTATTTCACGCGCCAACTCATTTGCTGAATAATTATTATGAAGTGAGTTTGACCAACAGCAATCCCATCTTGCATCCTGCCCGACTCTACACCCTATGGAAAGATTGGCACGAAGGGGTGGTGTATCCTACGCAGACCTTGTTCTATGAAGAATGGACAAATGAGGCCTCTGAATTGCTTATCGCGATGGATGAAGAATTTCAGGCACTTTTAGAGACCCTGCCTGTCACGAAGGGGAGCATTCCAACAATTCTTGACTATTACGAGAGTTGCGATGCTGCATCGCTCACACAAAAGTTGCGTTCTATTAAAGCTTTTCAAGGTATTTTGTCTCCTATGAGAGCTATTGAGAATGGTTTTGTGCCAGATTTCCAGAGCAGATATTTCACGGAAGATTTTCCTTATGGACTGAAAATCATCAAAGGCCTTGCACAAAAGAATGGTGTACGGACTCCAGTGATAGATAAGGTGTTGGCATGGGGCACCCAATGCCTTGTGCATGCCGACCTACGTTCACGCTTCAATCCCGATGGATCTCAATTGCGTCAGTTACAACTCAGGATGTTGGACATTTTGTTGGAGATTGACCGTATCTGTAAGAAACACAATATCCAGTATTGGCTCAGTAGTGGTACGCAGATTGGTGCCTTGCGCCATAACGGCTTCATCCCTTGGGATGATGACCTCGATATTGAAATGATGCGTAAGGATTATTTGAAGTTGATGAAGGTGCTGCCTGATGAATTGCCTGATTGGCTTGCCTTGCAAAACAGCGATACGGATGAGAATTATTTCTTCTTTTATGCAAAGATTCGTGATCGTCGTTCTAAGATGTTGGAGAACACGAATTATGACCGCATGTGGAAGGAGCAGGGCATCTATATTGACATCTTTCCGATGGAAAGACATCCGATAGGCTTGCACAAGTTGACAGAGAAAACTGTTGGACACATGTATAAGATCTGGCGTACCAGTACGGATGATGTGAAGAGCATCAAGCAGGTGCGTCGCATCTTCGATTTCAACGACAAATTCGTTTTCCCCATCCTGCGTTTCATCTGTCGGATGTTGCCTGGGAAGGTCATCACAAGCGGTATGGGCATTCCTTATCACAACCCTCGTTTTGCGGATGAGATCTTCCCCCTAACCACCCATGTATTTGAGGGGCATGAACTGCCTGTGCCAGGCAATGCCGATGCACATCTTCGCCATATCTATGGTGATTATATGCAATTGCCAGATTTGGATAAGTTGGCACCTCATGTGGCGCAGTTGGAGATTTACGATTGAGAAATAATATCAATATCAATAAAAAAAGGCCGGCAGACTGCCGACCTTTTAATATGTGTCA
>JAFXVS010000091.1 GCA_017534815.1 Bacteroidaceae bacterium
GCTCTCAATGGCTCGCAATATGGCTGTTGATAGACAAATTCCCATTGCGATGTTTTCGCTTGAAATGTCGAATGTACAGCTGGTGAACCGTCTGCTGGTGAATGTCTGCGAGATATCTGGCGAGAAGATTAAAAGCGGTCAATTGTTACCTGCAGAATGGGCTCAACTCGACACGAAGATGCGTCAACTTTTTGGTGCGCCTTTCTATATTGATGATACCCCCTCGCTATCTGTTTTCGAACTTCGTACGAAGGCGCGCCGATTGGTGCGTGAATGTGGGGTCAAGATGATCATCATTGACTACCTCCAATTGATGAATGCATCAGGTATGTCCTATGGCTCTCGTCAGGAAGAGGTGTCAACTATCTCTCGTTCGCTGAAGGGATTGGCAAAGGAATTGAATATTCCCATCATCGCCCTGTCGCAGTTGAATCGTTCTGTTGAACAGCGTTCCAGCAGTAATCCTGATAGCCCAGACAGCAAACGTCCTCAGTTGAGTGATCTTCGTGAATCAGGTGCCATCGAGCAGGATGCTGATATGGTGTGCTTCATCCATCGACCAGAATATTATAAGATTTATAAAGATCAACATGGTAACGACACCAAAGGAAAGGCGGAGATTATCATTGCCAAGCATCGTAACGGTGCAGTAGGAGATGTAATCCTACGTTTCCGCAGTGAGCATGCTCGATTCCTGAATTTGGATGATGATTTACCTCCGCTACCTGATGATGATGGAACCATCAAACCGACACCATCGAAACTTAACGCATCAAAATTGAATGCAGGAGGTTTTGGTGACGACCCATTCGACGGATTGGATATTCCTGGTGGTGCTCCTGCACCATTTTAACCAGTTGAAAGAAGTAATAGAAAATATAAGACACGAGAATATAAGTAAGAATTGAATGAAGAAGAAATATTTTAAGTAAGAATTTAATGATTGAATGAAATATATTTAATTTTCAGATGATTATGTCCTTAATTCGTGAGAACACTGGGCATACATTCAGCGCGAAGAGGTTGCGTGAGCAACGTATCGCAGTTTGAATGCAACATTTTTTTCTCACTTTATCAATTAGAAGGCGTGGATACTCCGTGACCAAGTTCTGGCAGGGGTATCCACTTTATTTTACCTCGATTTCATCGGGGAATTATGTCTCAGGGGAAGTGTTGCTTTGGAAATCTTTGGGGAAATTATTTCTCAGGGATTTCTTGGTATTGATAACATCCAGCATCTGGTTTCTCGCCACGTACCACACCTAATCGGTCAGTCGGATAAGATGCGGAGTATGTGGTGGAGGCTTTGCCACATGCGATGCTGGCAGGGTTAAGCCTAAAGTCGTAAAGGTAGGCATGTGTATCGAAAGTAAGGAAGTTCTTCTCCTTATAGGTTTCTGAATCCTTCGTTTCACCGATGCAATCGTGGAAATAGTTGGCATCACTCACATCCGTCAATAATACACAATTATAGAAATTCAAATTGAGCGGTTGGTCGCCAGGATGGCCGAATACCTCATCGTCAGCATAACCTGTCACGAAACAATTGTAGAAATTTGCTGACTGGATCAAGTGTTCTTCTTCGCCGATGTAGTTGCTCACATAGAGCGCATTGCCTCGATCTGCTTTCCAAGGATAGAATTGTGCGATGGTACAATGATAAAAGTTCGAATTGCCTCCATAGATACCCACGCAATCATATCTTGAATTTGAAATTTGCGTGTTTGACACCAAAGCGTTGCATTCTTTCAGGTACAGCCCATAACCTGCGACATTGTGGATGACAGAGTTCGATAGGGTAACATTTCCTTCGATTTCATCGCACACTAAGCCATAATTTCCACTATGGATGTCAGCATAGTTGATATTGCATTCTTTACAAGTAGGGAACAGATAGATGCCTCCCCATTGGTTTTCTAAGCGGTCGTAGGGCAAATAGACAAACATTTTGTCCAAGCGATCACCACGAAATGTGACAGGTTTCTCTTGTGTGCCCTCAACCTTCAGCGAACCATGTACAATCAGACTTGCACCATTATGGAAATAGAGGGTTGTGCCTTCTGTGATACGAAGAGAAGCATTCTCGGCTACCACAAGACTATCGTAAATAATGTATGGTAATTCGTCTGCTGTCATCACATTGTCGCCTTGCAGAACTTTAGCGTGCAGTTCCTGCTTGTTCAGTCCGGTTGCTTCCAATGCCACCTTTTGTTGTACGCCGCTTTCGAGGGTAAAGATGACATTGTCCGTTATTTTTTTCGATTCCATCGAAGAACTTTCGGGTAAATTCACTTTGACAAAAAGAAAGACGCTATCCTTCTTCAGTACCTGCACGTCGTTGATGGATGTACCGTTTTGTCCATCCACATTGATCATGAATCCACTCGTACCACCTGATTCCAATTTCACATTGGCTATGCGTAATCCCTTATTGTTCTTGTTGAACACCATCACGCGCTCTGTCCTTGAAATAATACCTGTGAATACAGAATCGAAAGAAAGAGTTTCCATACTGAAACTCAGTTGGGCATTCGGGTCAGCCGTGAACTGCTCCTCGTCATTACACGAAGAAAGCAGAACAGGGGAGAGCATCGCCATGATGACTCCTAATATCGTTATATATCTATGTCTTCTCATGTGACAATAAAAAAGGTGAACCATTCCTATAAACGAAAGGTTCACCCTCTTTATTGTATTTCAACGATGAATTATCCTTGTGCTTTCAACATTTCATCGATGTTGGCTGCAGCCTTGCGACCGTCACCCATTGCAAGGATGACTGTTGCACCACCACGCACGATGTCACCACCAGCGAAAATGGTTGGGATACTCGACTGCATCTGGTCGTTCACAGCGATAGTGTTCTTGCGACCCAGCTCGAGACCTTCTACCGACTTTGGTACGAGTGGGTTGGGCGATACACCTACAGCCACGATAGCCATATCGATGTCGCGAGTGACAATCTGTCCTTCTACAGGGATAGGAGAACGACGACCTGAGGCATCAGGCTCACCAAGTTCCATCACCTGAAGTTTCACCTGCGTCACATTGCCCTTTTCATCGGCAACATATTCGATAGGATTGTGGAGTGTGAGGAACTCGATGCCCTCTTCCTTTGCGTGCTTCACTTCTTCCACACGTGCAGGCATTTCTGCTTCAGAACGACGATATGCGATGAAGACATGCTCAGCACCCAGGCGCTTGGCTGTACGGCAAGAGTCCATAGCCGTATTACCACCGCCGACCACCATGACGCTCTTGGCTCTGACGATAGGTGTGTCGCTGGCAGGGTTAGATGCATCCATAAGGTTCACACGGGTGAGGTATTCGTTGGATGACATGATGCCGACAGAGTTCTCACCTGGAATGCCCATAAAGTTTGGCAGACCTGCACCCGAAGCTACGAAGATGGCCTTGTAGCCTTCTTCTTCCAGCTGCTGGATGGTGATGGTCTTGCCCACGATGCAGTCTTTTACGAAGTTCACGCCAATCTTGCGGAGGTTCTCAATCTCCACGTCAACGATAGCGTTGGGCAGACGGAATTCTGGGATACCGTATTTGAGCACACCGCCAATTTCGTGCAATGCTTCGAACACAGTCACATCATAACCAGCCTTGGCCAAGTCGCCAGCACAAGAAAGACCAGCAGGACCTGAACCTACGATTGCCACCTTCTTGCCGTTCTTAGGAGCGCACTCAGGCAATGCCATCTTGCCAGACTGACGTTCGAAGTCGGCGGCGAAACGCTCCAGATAACCGATGGCAACGGGCTTGTGTCCCATCTTCACATGGATACACTTGCTCTCGCATTGCTTCTCCTGAGGACATACACGTCCACAGACAGCTGGCAGAGCGCTTGTAGCCTTGAGCACTTTTGCAGCCTCCAAGAACTGACCACGCTCGATGTTCTTGATGAACGATGGGATATTGATGCTGACAGGACAGCCCTCCATACAAGAAGGCTTGGCGCAATCGAGACAACGCTTTGATTCAGTCAGAGCCTGCTCAATGGTGAGACCCTGATTCACTTCTTCCGTACGAGTGGTGGCACGATAAACGGGATCAAGCTCGTTCATTACGCAACGCTCGATTTCGCCGCGTTCTTTGGCCTTCATACTGCCAAACACTTCTTTACGCCATGCAGCATTGCGGTCAGTGAGTTCAGAGAGGGGAGTGTCTGTCGTCATACCAGAAGCATCAACTGCGGCTTCTTTCTTCTGAACTGCAGCAACACCCTCCACGTGCTCCTCCAATTTCTTCATCTCCTCTAACTCCTGTGGCTTGAAGGCACCCATGCGCTTGAACATCTCGTCGAAGTCAACCTCATGACCGTCAAACTCGGGACCATCTACACAGACGAAGCGAGTTTTGCCACCCACTGTGATGCGGCAGGCACCACACATACCAGTACCGTCCACCATGATGGTGTTCAGGGACACATCTGTAGGCACATCGTATTTCTTTGTAAGCAAACAGCAGA
>JAFXVS010000092.1 GCA_017534815.1 Bacteroidaceae bacterium
GCCAGCCTCTTCGCCAACCAACGTAAGCAGAAGAGTTTCATGACCGACACGGGTGGGTTCACCAATCCTGTCTATTACTCCCGTATGGCGAACCCATATTTTGAACCTTACGACGCAGACGGATATTACAACTACGACACCAACGTGCAAGGACGAGAGAATGAGGTTCCAGACTTCAATATCTTTGAGGAACGCGTCAACACGTCCAAGCAGCGCAAGGATCGTTCCATTATGGCGATATTTGATGCAGAGTTGAAGTTCAACCAGCACCTGAAACTCACCTCGCAGTATGGTCTGCAGCACGACAACTATACGCTGACCCGTTATGCTGGTCACGACTCATACGCTATGCGCAAGGCGAAGGCATACGCCACCTATATGGTTGAGGGCGTGCGTCAGAGCATCTTCCCTGACGGCGGTATGAACAAGAACACTGAGGGACACACCGATCAGTGGACTTGGAAGGCAATGCTCGAATGGAACCAGCGCTTTGCAGAGAAGCACGATGTGGAACTGATGGGTGGTACGGAAGTTCGTCACGTGGAGACGAGCATCGTCACTTCCACAGCTTATGGGTATGATGCCCGTACTTTGACGACGCAACCTGTGCTCTTCCCGTCTGAAAGCATCGGTCAGCGTTATCCGCTTTATGAAGAGAGTCATCAGGAGAACGCCTATGTCTCGTGGTTCGCTACAGGCTCTTACACCTTCAACCACCTTTACACGCTGGGTGCCTCCGTTCGTTTCGACGGTTCTGACGTGTTTGGTGTGGCGAAGAAATACCGTTATCTGCCTCTTTACTCTTTCAGCGGACTTTGGAGACTGGGTGAGGAGAAATTTATGGAGAACGCCAAGTGGTTGGACGAGCTGAACCTCCGTGCTTCTTACGGTTTGCAGGGTAACATTGACAAAAACACCTCGCCCTACTTGATTGGTACGTTCAACAAGACAACCATCCTTCCTGGCACCACAGAAACGGTCATTTCGGCTGAGACGGCGCCCAATCCCAACCTCAAGTGGGAGAAGACGCAGAATGTGAACGTAGGATTGGATATGGCGTTCCTGCACAATCGCATCCGACTCACGGTCGATTACTACTACCGTCGTTCCACAGACCTTATCTCCTCACGTCAACTGCCGTTGGAGACAGGTTTCGCGATGACGACTATCAACTGGGCGTCAATGGAGAATACGGGTTGGGAGTTTGCCATCAACACCAACAATATCTCCACTAAGGACTTCAACTGGACAACGAGCTTGAACCTCGGCTTCAACAAGAACAAGATCCTCAATGAGACGGTGGCTGAGAACTCCACCTATCCTTCACGAGAGGGTTATCCTGTGGGTGCTATCTTTGCTTATCGTACAGCAGGCATAGATGCTGACGGCTATCCGCTCTTCCGTGCTAAGGACGGTACGGTGCAGACAGCAGAAGATTTCTTTAAACTCAATCGTTTTGGAGCTTCAACCCTGACGGCAGAGGAACAACGCGAACTTTATTCCTACATCGGTACAGAAGACCCCAAAGTGTCAGGCGGCTTCATCAACAACTTTGAATATAAGGATTGGCAACTCTCCCTCAACTTCATGTTCAACCTCGGTATGAAGGTGCGTGTACAGCCCAGCTACTCACCCACATATTACGACAGAGGTCTGAACACGAATCACGACATATTGGGTCGTTGGACGGTAGATAATCCTAATTCGTCATTGGCAGGATTGATGGTCAGCACTCCTGAACGCGCCTCCGCCTACACCCACTTCTCTGAGTACCAGACCTATTCGATGCTCGACACGTGGGTGCGCAAACGCAACTACTGCCGCTTGCAGTCCGTCCGTCTGGGTTATCGCATCCCTAAGAAGGTGCTCCAGCCTATTGGCATCACCTCTGCCAGCGTCTCTCTCGAAGGTCGCAACCTCCTCGTCTTCGGCTCGAGCTACCACAACTACCTCGACCCAGAAACGATGGGCAACCCTTACGCACAACCTGTCCCCAAGAGCTTTATCTTTGGGGTGAACGTGAATTTCTAACAGATAGCCTCGTGGTTCCAATAGTCACTATAAAACAACAAGAACAATGAAACTGAAGAACATCATATTATTATTGTTGACAGCCGCAGCCCTTACCTCCTGCGACTCCTTCCTCGACATCACCCCTACGGGTAAGGTCATTGCCAAGACTGGTGAAGAGTATCGTGCTTTACTCACCAATGAGTATAAGTACTTCCCTAAGGATCGTTATATGACAGTCCTGCGTACGGATGAACTGCTGATGGACAAGAGGAGGTCTAATTCTACAGATCTGGATGCCTACCTCGACCTCTGGCGCTGGAAGGATGAAAATCCGTCACCCACCACCAGTTACTTCTCTTGGCGCAACTACTATCATACCATCTATATCGCCAACTACATCATTGAGCATCGAGGCGAAATCTCCAATGCAACGCGTGATGAGGTGAACCAGTTGGTAGGCGAAAGTTATATGTTGCGTGCATACGCCCACTTCCTTCTCGTCAACCTCTATGCAGAGCCTTATACACATTGTCAACCAGCTACCACACGAGGTGTGCCTATGCAGCTCACAGCGGATGTCAATGCCGTTCCTGGTAGCAGCAGTGTTGAGGCTATCTATCAGCAGGTGCTCAGCGACATAGCTGAGGCAGAGAAGTACCTCAATGTCGAAACTTGGGAAGCTGGTTTGAACTACCGTTTCAACAAGATTTCGGCTCAGGCATTCCGTGCGCGTACATATTTATATATGGGAGAGTGGCAGAAGGCATTTGATGCAGCAAAGGAGGTGATTGAAGCGCATGGGGATTTGGAGAATATGAACTCCTCCACCACGCTGCCAAACAGTTATAAGTCTGTGGAAAACATCGTGGCATTGGAGAAGTTTGACAGTAACCTCTTCACCGTCATCAACATGCCAGATCCGAACTTTATTGCTATCTATCGTACAGGTGACCAGCGACGTACGAAGTTCTACAAGCGTGTCACCACCTCCACTTATAGTCTTCAGAAGGGTGGGAATGACGCACTTTCGTCCTCTTTCCGTTCGGCTGAAGCTTATCTTATTGCTGCTGAATGTGCTGCAAGATTAGGTCAGACTACAGAGGCGGTTGATACTTATCTGATGCCCCTGCTTCAGAAGCGTCTCAATGCAGATGCCCTCAGTGCCGCTAACGACCTGATGGCGAACATGACGCAGGATGAACTCATTGCAGAAATTCTTGATGAGCGTGCCCGTGAACTCGCTTTCGAGGGGCACCGTTGGTATGACCTCCGTCGCACTACGCAACCTCAACTCACCCACACTTACGATGATGAGGACTTCACCCTCACACCTGAGAAATATACCCTTCGTTTCCCCACAGAGGCCGTCGAAGCCAACCCTGCGATTGAACGATGGGAGAAGTAATGTACGTAAGCTTCAATTTGTTGAAGTAAAGAAGTTAAAGAAGTTATCGCTTCGCTCGAAGTTAACGACAAATGTCTTGTCAATGAAAAAGTATCGTCGATAACTTCAATAACTTCGATAAATTCGAGCGTAGCGATAACTTCAAAATAATAATAATAAAGTATTAATCAACCATAGAATTAACCTTTAAAACTAAATGATGATGAAAAAAATACCACTAATATTGATGGTGGCCATGTTGGCTGCTATCAATCTCTATGCCGACGAAGAAGAAGGCGGTGGTATGGGCAAATGGCAGAAGACATTTCAGCCAGTTGCTAATGCAGATGACATGGGAACTGTTCATGTGGCTCAGGCTCCTGACGGTTCAGTATATGTATCAAGTAAATGGAACGCTGCATTACAGTTTGCCGAAAAAAATGTAGCAGAGCCTGAAATCCAGACCTCTTCCATCATTCTGAAGTATGATGCTGATGGTGAAGAGAAGTGGGCTGTGGTCATCGATGGTTGTGTCTTGGTAAACACGATGGCGGTAGATGTCGATGGTCGCTCTATGCTGCTGGCGAAGTTGTGGAAGAAGCAACGTTCACAGGCACAGATGGCGCAAGCAAAACGGCAACAGGGGTTATGTGCGACATTTCGACGTTTGTCGTAAAGATCAGTAAAGACGGTAGGGTTGAGGTCGTTCAAGTGTTCACGCCTGAAACTGATGAAACCATTGGATCCGCTATGGGTGAAGTATGGGGCGAATACACGCACTTATACGGTGGAAAGGAACTCATCAGTATGACCCCTAACAACATCCAAGTGGTGGGCGACAAAGTCTATGTGTCAGCTTTCTATGCAGGAGATGTGCCCAGTTTGGGTTGGGAAGGTTGCTACTTCTTTGATTATGGATCTGGTATGTATGTTGATACGCAGGCTGCAGGCGTTTTTATGCTGAACAAGAGCGACTTGTCTGGTGCGACAAGCATTGCCAACGTGAAACCTAAAGATGAGGTTTGCTACCATCGTTATGGCGTTGATGCCATTAATTTTATGGTTACTCCCAGCATGGTGGGTGTGTGCTTCATCGGTTATGGAGAACTTACATTGACCACTTCGAAGGGTACAAGGAACTTTACAGATTGGGAATATAACGGAGATGATATAGCACATCCTATGGTGTTTGCTTTGATTACCGATGATCTGAAGACTTTGGTGTACTCTGCTGATGCCAATGACTACCAAGCTGCAGCTGGTGATTATGAGTTTCTGCGCCCCGTTCTGGAGAATGAGAAGGTTTATCTTGCAGGCTCATTCTATGGCAACTTTGCGCTTGACCGAGATGTGACAAACAACATTCCTACCACCTTCTTGGGTGCCTTTGACTTGCAAAAGATGGATGCTGATTGGGTGATTACTTCTCCAGCGAAGGCTGGAGCCGTGAGGCCTAATGCGCTGGTGGTGGTTGGCGATGAAATTAAACTGGCAACCGACAGGGGATTGGTCTCTGTTGAAGCCGCTACTGGTAGAATCGAATTGACGGATATGCTGGTTGCTGATGGTGACGCTTACAACAATGAATATGCTGTCATTGCAATGGTGAATGACAATACAGTCACTATTGTATCTATGAAGATGGACGGTGGTGACAATCCTGGTGGTGACGATGATGGTGATTCCTTTGGTCACTGGACGAAGACGATCGAGCCAGTTGCTCCTGTTACTGATGAAGGTGTGTCTGTTGACAAAAATCTGAAGGGATTACATACAGCTGTGGCTCTTGATGGCTCTGTCTATGCTTCTACAACATTCGATCAACCATTTAGTTTTGCTGGCAAGTCGTTGCCTGACACAGAGGGAATGCTTTCTACTGCCATTCTGAAGTACAACAATCAGGGTAAGGAACTGTGGTCTGTAGCTCTTGAAGGTGCTGCCCTCGTGACTGCGATGACTGCTGAATTCGATGGCACACTCTATGCTACTGGTACATTTATGGATAAAGTGACCATTGTTTCAGCCGATGGCTCGACACAAGCCGTTGAGAATGCGAAGGATAGATATACGGCATTTGTCATCAAAGTGAGCAAAGATGGTAAGGTGGAGGCCGTGAAGACTCTTACATCAGAAGTGAATGAAGACATTGCTTCTCAGATGGGTGACCCTTGGGATATGGGGATAGAAACACCTCTTTATGAAGCATGGGATCCGATAGAAATCACACCTACCGCAATTCATGAATACGGAGGTAGAGTCTTTGTCTCAGCTCTCTATACTGGTGATGTTGCTGAATTGGGTTGGAAGGGCAGTTATGTTGACCAGTGGGGTATGATGTACACGGATAATCCGAGCCAAGGCATCTTCTCTCTTGCCAAGAGTGATCTTTCGAGCCCAACCAGCGTTGCTAACATCCAAATGACTGGCGTGGTGGCGATGGCCAATAGTATTCCTGAAGGTGTTGACTTTGTGGTCGATGAGGGAACCATTTATTTGGGTTTCTTCTTGAAAGATGGAGACCTGACGCTGACTACAGCCTCTGCGACGGAGTATTTAAGCGTTGATTATGGAATGCAGCAGTATGTCCTTGCTACTATCACCAACACCAATACGAGTGTGAAGTTCTTTGATGGTTACAGAGGTGATAAGAGCGGTGGTACCCCCGAGTCTATTTTGGTTGCTGAAGGTGACAAACTCTTCATTGGTGGAACCTTCTATGGAGAGCTTCCATTCGACAACTCAAAGACCTCTGGTGCGTTCATCCCAGCGGCAAATGGTGAAGACGATCGTTATACGTATTGGAATACCGCATTCTTGACATCGCTGAATAAGGCAGATGGTTCCGTGAACTGGACATTGGTTCCTCCTGTTGAACAGGAAACGAATGGTTTGGCATTGGCCTTTGAAGGTGGTAACTTGATGGCTTCTATGTCAATAGGAACGATGCTGATTGACGCGAACAGCGGCAATGTGATGACAGATAAGTCCAAGACTCAGACGCTTGAAGACCTCGTGGGCATCAAGACCGCAGTCAACGGCTACATCTACCGGAAGGCTTCGAAAGAAAAGGGTGTGAAGGTGTATATCTGTGGCCGCTACAAGGCAGACGAAGCACAAGGTGTGCTCACAGATGTGAAGGAAATCAACGCTCCTGCAGAAGTAGCAGTAGATGTGCCTGCCTTTAACCTTATGGGTCAGCCTATTGATGCAAGTTACAAGGGTATTGCAGTCACTAAATCTGGCAGGCTGGTGTTGGTGAAGTAACCTGAACATAAAACTTCAAAAAGGGGGCGGATAGAACAAACTGATGTTCTGTTCGCCCCTTCTATTTTTTGTGCTTTTTGTGCTATTTATGTGGCAAAAGCGAAAAAAATGAGTCAAAAAGGAATTTTTTTTAAGTTTTTTTTGCGTGTAAGAAGAAAAACCCC
>JAFXVS010000093.1 GCA_017534815.1 Bacteroidaceae bacterium
ATATATATAATATAAAATTATTTTTAAGGTTTTGTCGACCACAAAACAAACTGTAACAACTGTAACGCTGTAACGCTCAAAATTTTTGTGGTTGCCAGCCTGAAAAGTTTACCCTCACCACTGATTCAGTTGACCGTTTCCCTGAAAAAGTGCTCCTCAGAAAACTGTGCTCTGTGCGCACTTGGATGAATATCGCAAACCACCTAATGGTAAATTGGTAAATTGGTAAATTACGTTTCTGCGACCCAATTCAAGCCGCAGGAAGCGGGAGGCTTTCCCGGTCGGAGCAGGAAGCCCTCGCGGTCGGAGCGGGAGGGAGGCAAGCAACTTCACCCTCCAAAGGGCGGCTGTGGACGATACGCCGTTTCGTGGGCAACGATACGCTGTATCAAGGGGTACGAAACGCCGTATCGTTTTAAGTCCCATTTTTGATGATTTTGATTCGATTATTTGTCGATTTGAACAACCAGAACTACAGCATCTTGAGGGCGAGTTTGATGACCTTCTCGACGGGTGCGGTGGGCTCGTCCTTGAGGATGGCCTTGACGGTCTTGGCAACGGGTGCTGGTGGGAAGCCGAGCATCTTGAGGGCTTCGCAAGCCTCGTTGTAGATTTCGCTGTTTTGGACGGCGGGTGCGCTGTTGTCGCCAGCGGGTCGTGAGGCTTCGAGGCCAAGGGAAACCACTTTGTCGCGCAGCTCGACAATGATGCGCTGGGCAGTCTTGGCACCCAGTCCTTTGACGGTCTTGAGCATGTGTTCGTTGCCGTCCATGATGAGACCTGCCAGTTCTGGAGCGGAGAAGCTGCTGAGCATCGTGCGGGCTGTGTTGCCACCTACGCCGCTGACGCTGATGAGTAGGAGGAAAAGTTCGCGCTCTTGTTTGGTGGCAAAGCCAAAGAGCACCCATGCGTCTTCACGGATGGACTCATAGACAAAGAGTCGCGCCTCGCTCTTGCCTTGCAGGGCTGTGTAGGTGTTGAGGGAGATGTTGAGAAGGTAGCCAACGCCGTGTGCTTCGATGGTGGCTTGGGTGGGGGTGAGTTCGTCGAGGATTCCTCGAATGTATTCGATCATGATTTGTTGGAATTTAGAGTTTAGAATTTAGAGTTTAGAGTTTAGATTTTAGGGTTTAGAGCTGAGAGTTAGATGGGTTGGGTCACTTGTTTGAGCCATGCTTGGTGCTCTGGGTCGAGACGGGGGGCAAGGCGTTCATAAACAGTTTGTTGGTAGGTGTTGAACCAAGTGCGCTCCTCCTCTGTGAGCATCTCCACGAGGATGGGAGAGGTGAGGATGGGGCAGAGGGTCAGGTGTTCGAAGGTGTAGTAAGGACCATAGGTGATGCCTTCTGTGGCAGGTACGACAAGGAGGGTGTCTTCGTGGCGAACTCCGTGACTGCCTTCGATGTAGATGCCTGGCTCGTCGGTGATGGTCATGCCTGGAAGTAGGGGAGTGGGTCGCCACTGCATACGGAATTGATGGAGGTCGATGGCTTCGTGGACAGACATGAACTGCCCCACACCGTGACCTGTGCCGTGCAGGTAGTTGATGCCGTGTTTCCACATGGCCTCGCGTGCCAAGACATCGAGTTGGGTGCCACAAGTGCCCTTGGGGAAGACGGCTGAGCCAAGTCGAATCCAACCTTTGAGCACGAGGGTATAGTCGCGACGCATCTCCCAAGTGAGAGGCCCTAAAGGAAGGGTGCGTGTGATGTCGGTCGTGCCGTCGAGATATTGCCCGCCAGAGTCGATGAGCAGGAGTCCTTCGGGCTTGACGGGTATGTCCGTTTCGGGTGTTGGGTCGTAGTGAACGATGGCACCATGATGGGCATAACCCATGATGCTTTCGAAGCTGACGCCTTTGAATAGGGGTTGTCCTGCACGAAACTCCTCCAGCTTTCTGGAGAGGGAGAGCTCCGTCTGTCCTCCTTGAGGCACTTGCTCCAATGTCCACTTCATCCACTTGACCATTGCCACACCGTCTTTCTCCATCGCATTGCGGAACCCCTTGATTTCCGTCTCGTTTTTGATGATGAGCATTTCTTCCACGACGCTCGCTTGGCGAACGGGGTTCTTGATGGCAGAATAGACGGCATAGTTCGTCTTCTCTGGTTGTACATAGACGGGCAGGTCGAGGGTTGGGAGGTCGGCGATGATATCATCGTATTCGCGGATGCTCACACCTTCGTCTGTCAAGTAGGTGGCCACTTCTGGAGTGACCTTTTCCTTATTAATATATAATAATGTATTGGAAGGGGTGATGAGCACGTAGCCCAAGATGAAGGGGGTGTATGCCACATCGTTGCCACGCAGATTGAGTGTCCAAGCCACTTCTTCAAGGCTGGAAACCACGATGGCATTTTTCCCGATCTTCTCTCGAATGCGTTGAATCTTGGAGGCTGCGCTTTCACCTGCATACTCCAGCCCTTGGATGAACGCCTTGCTCTGGGGAAGGGCTGGACGGTCTGCCCAAAGTTCGTCGTAGGGGTCGATGTCTGTGCGTAGGCTGAGTCCGTAAGCTTTCAGTTCGTTCTCCAGACGCTCCACATCAGCAGCGGTGTTGACCCATGCGTCCACAGCCACCGTGCTTCCCTTGGGTAAGACAGCACCCAACCACGCTGTGATGGAGGGTGTGCCTTCAATCTTCTCCTTCATCAGCGCAAAGCCTGTGCCAGCGAGTTGTTCAGCTGCTTGAATGAAATAGCGTGAGTCTGTCCACAGGGCAGCCTGGTCGAGTGTGACCACAGCCGTACCTGCAGAACCCGTGAAACCGCTGATCCATCGACGTGCCTTCCATCGCTCAGGAACATATTCACCTGCATGTGGGTCCGTGCTGGGCGTGATGAAGGCACTGATGCCTTCGCACTGCATGAGGTGACGAAGTGCCTCTATCTTTTCTGTTACTTTCAAAATGTGATAAATTCCCTCTAAAAGGGTGTTTTGTTGCTGTAAATTTTCCACAAAGTTAGTCGTTTTTGAGTAATTTTGAAACTTTTTCTTAAAAAAAGATGTTTTTTTGTTAGATTTTTTGCAAGATTTGTGGAAAATGTCTAACTTTGCACTCGAAATCATCGGACGCAGATACGGAACGCGGCTTTTCAGACACGTTTCTGGGCAGAATGAAATAATAAACAACAACTTATAATCAACACATTTTAAAACCATTACACATGGACGCAAAAAAAGTATTGGAAGACCTTAAGCGTCGCTTTCCAAATGAACCTGAGTATCATCAGGCAGTAGAAGAAGTTCTCGGCACTATCGAGGAAGAGTACAACAAGCACCCAGAGTTCGACAAGGTGAACTTGATCGAGCGTCTCTGCATTCCAGATCGCGTATATCAGTTCCGCGTTACTTGGATGGATGACAAGGGTCAGATTCAGACCAACATGGGTTACCGTATCCAGCACAACAATGCCATTGGCCCGTACAAGGGTGGTATCCGTTTCCACAGCTCTGTGAACCTCGGTATCCTGAAGTTCCTCGCATTCGAGCAGACTTTCAAGAACTCACTCACTACACTCCCAATGGGTGGTGGTAAGGGTGGTTCAGACTTCTCTCCACGTGGCAAGAGCAACGCTGAGGTGATGCGTTTCTGCCAGGCTTTCATGCTTGAGTTGGGTCGCCACATCGGTCCAGACATTGACGTTCCAGCAGGTGACATCGGCGTAGGTGGCCGTGAGGTAGGTTACATGTTTGGTATGTACAAGAAGCTCACTCGCGAGTACAGCGGTGTGCTCACTGGTAAGGGTCTTGAGTTCGGTGGTTCACTCATCCGTCCTGAGGCTACTGGTTATGGTACAGTTTACTTCCTCCGCGCTATGCTGAAGACTAAGGGCGACGAGGTGAAGGGCAAGAAGGTGCTCATCTCTGGTGCTGGTAACGTGGCTCAGTATGCTGCTGAGAAGGTACTCCAGCTTGGTGGTATCCCAATGACTATGTCTGACTCTAACGGTTACATCTACGATCCAGACGGTATCACTCGTGAGAAACTCGACTACATCATGGAGCTGAAGAACGTTTATCGTGGCCGTATCAAGGAATATGTTGACAAGTACCCAACTGCTAAGTATGTTGGTGACGGTGCAAAGCCTTGGTTCGAGAAGGGTGCTCAGATCGCTCTCCCATGCGCTACTCAGAACGAGTTGAACGAAGAGGCTGCTAAGGCTCTGGTTGCTAACGGCGTAATCGCTGTGGCTGAAGGTGCTAACATGCCTTCTACTCCAGGTGCTATCCGCGTATTCCAGGAGGCTAAGATCCTTTACTCTCCAGGTAAGGCTTCTAATGCTGGTGGTGTATCTGTATCAGGTCTTGAGATGTCTCAGAACTCAGAGCGTCTGTCTTGGACTTCAGAGGAAGTTGACGCTAAGCTCCTCTGGATCATGGAGAACATCCACGAGAACTGCGTGAAGTACGGCACAGAGGCTGATGGCTATGTAAACTATGTGAAGGGTGCAAACGTTGCTGGCTTCATGAAAGTTGCAAAGGCTATGATGGCTCAGGGTATCGTATAATCAACCATAAATATAAGAAAAACGCACCGTGTATTTGCATGGTGCGTTTTTTTGTCGTACCTTTGCACGACGAAACTATCAAAATCAAACAATATGGCTCAGAAAAATCTTGAGACCATCTGCATTCATGGCGGATGGAAACCCACTAAGGGCGAACCACAACAGTTGCCCATTTATCAGAGTACCACTTTCAAGTATGACACCAGCGAGCAGATGGCCCGTCTCTTCGACCTGAAGGACAATGGCTATTTCTACACCCGTCTGGCCAACCCGACCAACGATATGGTTGCCAAGAAGATTGCAGCCCTCGAAGGAGGTGTGGGTGCAATGCTCACATCCAGCGGTCAGGCTGCCAACTTCTACGCTGTGTTCAACATCTGTCAGGCTGGTGACCACTTCATCACGTCGAACAATATCTATGGCGGCACGTTCAACCTCTTTGGCGTGACGATGAAGAAGCTCGGCATCGAGTGTACTTTCATTGACCCTGATTGGGATGATGAGCGCATTGAGAAGGAGTTCCGTCCCAACACCAAGTGTTTCTTTGGCGAGACCATCAGCAATCCTGGTGGCAATGTGTTCGACATCGAGCGTTTTGCCAAGATGGCACACAAGCATGGGGTGCCACTCATCGTGGACAATACTTTCGCAACACCCATCAACTGCCGTCCGTTCGAGTGGGGCTGCGACATCGTGACTCACTCCACCACGAAGTATATGGATGGTCATGCTACGCAAGTAGGTGGCTGTGTGGTCGATAGCGGCAACTTCGATTGGGATGCATACGCTGACAAGTTCCCAGGTCTGACGACCCCTGATGAGAGTTATCATGGCCTGACCTATACGAAGACCTTTGGCAAGATGGCTTATATGACCAAGCTCGTTGCCCAGCTGATGCGTGACCTCGGTTCTATCCCTGCACCTCAGAATGCCTTCCTCCTCAACCTTGGTCTGGAGACCCTTCATCTCCGTATGCGTCAGCACTGTGCTAACGCCCAGAAGGTGGCTGAATGGTTGGAGAAGAACCCGAAGGTGGGTTGGATCAACTACTGCGGTCTGCCATCCAACAAGTACTATGCCCTTGGTCAGAAGTACATGCCCAATGGCTCTTGTGGTGTGATTGCCTTTGGTTTGAAGGGCAGTCGTGAGGAGGCCATCAAGTTCATGGACAACCTTGAGTTCATTTCTATCGTGACTCACGTGGCAGATGCCCGCACTTGTGTGCTGCATCCAGCCAGCCACACCCACCGTCAGCTCTCCGACGAGCAACTGCGTGAGGCAGGCGTGGCTCCCGACCTCGTGCGTCTCTCTGTCGGCATCGAGAATGCGGAAGACATCATTGCCGACTTGGAACAGGCAATGGCAAAGATGTAAGGATTTCAGTTTTCCTTTCTAGGATTTGAATACCATCTAACGAGAGTAGAATGCCGTTCGGGGCTTTGTCCAGTTCGGCTTTCTGCTCTTTTTGCAAGTAGATGGGGTAGTCCTTGCCGAGGGGAAGAATCTTGAGTTCCACGTGTTTGCCGACAAGGTCGGAGAGACGGACGAGCATGGGCTTGCCGTTCCAGAAGTTGTCCTCAATCAGACGACCATCAGCGTAGATACGGGCAATGTCGCCTCGATAAGAGATTTGCAGATAGAGGTCAAGGTTTTCGTTCAACTCGTTTAGGTTGCTGATCGTCCATGTGGCCGCTTTGTCCCAATCACTTTCGATGGGCTGAGCTGCCACTTTCTGACTACCCATTTTCACTTCACGAAGACCACCATTTTCCTTAGTCAGGACATAATTTACTTTAGTGGCTAAGGTCTGCCAAATTTCCTCCATAATCTGGTTGCCGTCTTGGTAGAGGATACCTTCGGAGTAGTAGAGCTTATCGCCAATCTTGTAAGCAGTATTGGCTTTCTCGCGTGAGAGGACACAAAATGTTGTTCCTGCAACCTTGAAGGGTTTGTTGAGTTTGGCTGTATAGGTCTTTCCGTCGATGGAAAGTTGAGGCTTCTTGCCTTCGATAGCGATGAAATAGAACGTGTTGTCAGCCTTGCAGAAGGGCTCTACGGTAGCCCAATCGATGGTTGAGGGTTTAGAGTTTAGAGTTGAGAGATGCCAGTTGTGTGGGGTGATGTAAGAAGTGCCGCTTTCGTTGAGGATGCGCACATAGTCATTGTGAAACTCAAAAGAACCACGACGGGCATAGTGGTCGGAGAGGGTATCGACATCCATCTGGCTCAGTTCTTCTCCCCAATCCGCCAAGAACTGATGCAGGAGTCGGCTTTCATTCCACGAAATGGGGTTAGGCTGTCCCATCTCACCCAAGAGCGTCTGGAAGTCGTAGCTCATGTGAGGCATGTCGTTGTAGTTGGTTACAGCTGTAGCTTGTGTCTCTGCCATCGTGTGCTTGGGGTTGTAGGGATTGCTGCCTCCATGATACATATAATAACCAGGAAGGTTGGAACCAGAACCCAACTTGCAGATAGCCAGTGGCTTCACTTCTCGTCCACTCATATTGATGCGTCGATGATAAGAGGGCATCATGCCGCCACCCAACTCGCAAGTGAGGTATGGGTAGGAAAGGTCTTTCGTCTCCATCTGTGTGTCTTGGTTCTTGCCCAATGCTTCTGTGGCGATGACAGCAGAGAGGCGTGTGTCCTTCATGATGAAAGCATCCTTGTAAGCACCTGGCATATCGGTCAAATCTCTATCCCAAAAACCATCGGCATAGTCGCCATAAAGGGGCAACAGCTTGCCAAACTCTTCGTTCCCATTCAGCTTGGGCCAACCAGTTCGCGTGTAGAAAGGTGTGTCGAAGCCTACCTCTACCGCCATATTCTTCAGTGCCATATAGTAAGACCAAGGTCCCCTGCACTCGTTTTCTATCTGCACACCCACGATGGGACCGCCATCTTTCCATAGCAGACCGCTCACTTGTTTGAAAATGTTTTGATAGAGGTTGTGGGTTGCCTGCATGAAAGCAGCGGCTTGCGAACGCAGTTTATATTGTTGGGGATTCTCTTGCGCTTTGTCGGTCAGCCATACAGGGAAGCCACCTTGATAGACCTCCCCATGACAGAAAGGTCCGATGCGTAATACGACAGGCATCTTCTCCTCTTGACAAATCTGTACGAACTTGCGCAGGTTCTTGTTGCCGCTCCAGTCCCAATGCCCTTCTTCCCCCTCATGGTGAATCCAGAAGACGTATGTGGCGATGATGGTGATGCCGCCAGCCCTCATCTTCTGAATCTCGCGCCGCCATTCCTGTTCTGGGACACGGGCAAAATGAATTTCACCCATCACAGGCAACACATGCTTGCCACCAATGATGAAACCTCGTGAATCCACCTCGAACTTTACGCCGTCGGGATTGACGTTCGTCCCAAAACGAAAAGTCTCTTGTGCCACAACGAATGCAGCACAAGAGACTAATATGCTCGTCAGAAATGCTCTGAGATACATGCTAAATTAAATCATTTTGTCGAGTTCAGCCAAATTACGAGCCACTTCCTCGTCAGTAACTGTATAGTTCTGCAAGTCACCCTTGATGTAGGTTTCGTAGCTTGGCATATCGATGAGACCGTGACCAGAGAGGTTGAAGAGGATGACCTTCTCCTCGCCAGTCTCCTTGCACTTGTTGGCCTCGCGGATGGTGGCAGCGATAGCGTGACAGCTTTCAGGAGCAGGGATGATACCCTCTGTGCGGGCGAAGAGCATACCAGCGTCGAAAGTCTCCAACTGTGGAATGTCCACACCATACATATAGCCATCCTTGATGAGCTGAGAGATAATCATACCAGCACCATGATAACGAAGACCACCAGCGTGGATGTTGCTGGGTTTGAAGTTATGGCCGAGGGTGTACATTGGCAAGAGTGGTGTGTAACCAGCCTCGTCACCGAAGTCATAGCGGAACTGACCGCGAGTCAACTTTGGACAGCTGTCTGGCTCAGCAGCGATGAACTCGGTCTTCTTACCATCCTTGAGGTTATGACGCATGAATGGGAAAGCGATACCACCGAAGTTGGAACCACCGCCGAAGCAAGCAATCACCATATCAGGATATTCACCCGCCATCTCCATCTGCTTCTCAGCCTCCAAACCGATGATGGTCTGGTGCAGACCTACGTGGTTCAGCACAGAACCGAGGGTGTATTTACAGTTAGGAGTGGTAGTGGCGAGTTCCACAGCCTCAGAGATAGCAGTACCCAGAGAACCAGAGTGGGTAGGATCCTTTGTCAGGATGTCCTTACCAGCACGGGTGGACATAGAAGGAGAACCTTCCACGACAGCGCCAAAAGTGCGCATGATGCTGCTGCGATAAGGCTTCTGCTGCATCGTGATCTTCACCTGATAAACGGCAGCTTCGAGTCCGTAGAGTTTAGCTGCATAAGAAAGGGCTGCACCCCACTGACCTGCACCCGTCTCTGTCGTCACGTTGGTTGTACCCTCCATCTTGGCATAGTAGCACTGTGGAAGAGCCGAGTTGATTTTGTGAGAACCGAGTGGGTTGACACTCTCGTTCTTGAAATAGATGTGGGCAGGAGTGCCGAGAGCCTCCTCCAAACCGTAAGCACGTACCAATGGTGTGCTGCGGTAATACTTATATTTGTCAAGCACCTCCTCTGGGATGTCAATCCAAGCATGTTCAGTATCCAGTTCCTGCACACAGCATTCGCGAGGGAAAATGTGGGCGAGGTCATCCACGCCCAGAGGCTGCTTTGTTGCAGGATGAATAGGAGGCAGAGGCTTGTTCACCATGTCTGCCTGGATGTTATACCACTGTGTTGGAATCTCATTCTCCGAAAGGATAAAGCGTTTTTGTTTTGTGCTCATTGTTGTTAGGTTTTAGTTTTTAATTAGAATGAACTTGGGCACAAAGGTACAAAAAAATAGTGAAAAGAGAAGAGTGAAGAGTGAAAAATCTAAGTAACAAACCATTCGAATAGCTGGTAAGATGATTTTTTCACTCTTCACTCTTCACTTTTCATGAATCTTTACGGCTAATATCCGTTTTCGTGTCCTGGCAGCCATTCGATTCTGTCGTCGTGGATTTCCTTTACAATCATCCAATTCATCGGGATGAAGAAATGTTCTTTGCGGACATCCATCAGGAGGATTTTGAGACCTTCGTCCTTTGTATAGTTGCCCACCTGAACATGGAAGATGCCTTGCAATCGATCATAAGGCTTGGCATTGTTGATGCTTAGCTGCATCAACTGAGCGGCATATCTGTCACATTCCGTCAGGTCGAATTTGTATTCAGGGTAGCGACATTCGAGCCAACCTGCATAGTGGGTGTTCATGAATTCTATAATCATGGAACGCAGTTCCTCCACAGCCTTGATTTTCTCATTTCCTTTGACAGGAAGTTCATACAGCGTTCCTTCGATGAGGGAGGTCTTGTCATCACCATGTCGCCAGTTAAAAGAAACGTACCCACCTTTGAATCCCTTGCTGTTGTCCTCTAACTGATACTTCACAGGATATTTTTTGGTGTCCTTATAGCTGGAGATGAATTTCAGGAACAGGGCTCGGACGTCTTCTGCATGGGCGGCTTTTTTGTTGGCATTCCTTTCCTCTCTATGATAACAAATGCGTGTATAGTTCTGCGCCTTGTCGCCATTATTATAATAGTGGAACCACTCTGGGTAATAGGCGTAGGTTTCCACGAAATTGTTCTTGTTGCAATCTTCGGGCAACGAGTCGGTTAATTCTTGGGGAGCAAGCACAAACTCGACGGAATCCCTTCCGTTCCGATGGCACTCAAACCTGTAATACTTGGCTGCCTGTGGACGGGATATGTCTAGCAAATGCTTGACCCCCTTTTCGGCATACTTGCGAAGCATCTGCATGGTTTGTGCCACACTGTCCTCGATGGCTTTCTGCTTAGCCACCCAATCGTCGGGCATGCTTTCGTCAGTCAGGGTCGTGTCCATTTCAATAGCGGGAACACCCTTGTCTTCATAATATTGAGACCATTCATAATAATAATTGGTGGTGACGGAGTCAACGGAAGAAATGGTCACATGAACATCTCCTTTCATCGAGGCGATTCCCTCAAAGAGTTCTGCAAAGGTGGATGGCATGGGCAGTTCGTCATCCATTGGGTTGTTTTGGCAGGCACACACACTCACGAGCAGTGTTGCCCATATCATGATTTTTTTCATTGTCTTCATTTTTAATTATAGGATGTAATGGGTTGGTTGTTTGCTATCAGAGCCTCTCCTTTGCTTCTTATTCTCCGCTCGATGTCCTCAAAGGATTCGTAAGTGCTCATCCTGTCGGAAGAACTGGCACAAGCGGCCTTTGCATGCTCCATGTCGTAGGCTCTGACCAGATGGGCATGGAGGGCAGCGTCTGCCTTCTTCTCCTCAGGTGGTGTGAACCACAGCAAGGCAAATCCGACCACACAGGCAGCTGCCACCCAAGGCCATCCATTGACCTTGCGACGAGGCTTGATTTCCTCCCTTGCCTGAGCCAGCACCTCTTCCTTCAAGGTGTCTGATGCCTTGAACTCGCATTGGGGCTTGAGCAACTGCTCGATGTCCTCCAACCCTTCGTTGAAGTCCTCTTCAGGGATGTTGATGTTATCAGTATTCATATCTTATTCTCCTTTCTTCTTGAGCATTTGTTGGATATGCATGATGGCATATCGGTATCGTGACTTTGCTGTTGCTTCTGGAATGTCTTGCAGTTCGGCAATCTGTTTGAAGGTCAAATCATCGTAGCATTTCAGTCGCACGATTTCTGATTGTTCTTGGGGCAAGGCATCCAGCAATTTGTTGATTCTCACAAACTCCTCGTGTATCTGTCTGTCGCCTTCATGAACGGGAACCTCTTCTGCTTTGTCGAGCGGCACCATCCGAAGCGGTTTCCGTCGGAAGTAGTCATTGCAGGCATTGCTGATGGAACGGATGATATATTGCTCTACGCTCTCCACATGCATCTTCTCCTGTAGCCGTCGGAACACGCTCAGCAGCACCTCCTGCACCACATCCTCTGCATCCTCCCTGATGCCGATTCGCATATAAGCAAAACGGAAGAGCCAGTCTTGCCGCTCCACGACAATCTTCTCTAATTCTGCCAATAACTGTTCCGTTTCCTCGTTCATCTTTTTGAGTTAATCGTTATCTAATCGCTGCCTCTTTCCGAGACATTTCTACTAACAAGACGCAAAGATGACGAAAAAGATTTAATTGACCTCATTATTTTTTAAAAAAGTCGTAACTTAATCGTATCTTTGCACCCAAAATCAAACAATTATGTTGAACGGACTTTATACGATTTTGCTGTTGATTGGCAGCAACATCTTTATGACGTTGGCTTGGTACGGCCATTTGAAACTGCAGCAGATGAACATCTCGAACAGTTGGCCGTTGTGGTTAGTGATTGTCTTTTCTTGGGGAATCGCTTTCTTTGAGTACTCCCTGCAGGTACCAGCCAATAAACTTGGCTTTGTGGGCAATGGAGGACCTTACTCGCTTGTGCAGCTGAAGGTGATTCAGGAGGTTGTGTCGCTGACGGTGTTCACCATCATCGCTTCGTTCATGTTCCAGGGGGAACACTTGCATTGGAATCATGCTGCCGCCTTCCTCTGTTTGGTGGCAGCCGTCTATTTCGTGTTCTGGAAATGAAAAAAGAAAGGACTGTTTTGCAGTCCTTTCTGTGTGATTATTTGCGAGTTACGTAAGATCCGTCGCGTGTGTCAACCTCAATTTGGTCACCTTCGTTGATGAAGAGAGGTACGCGAATTTCCACGCCTGTTTCGAGTGTGGCGGGCTTAGTGGCGTTAGTGGCTGTGTTGCCTGCGAAACCAGGCTCTGTGTAAGTCACTGCGAGAACCACCTTGACGGGTGCCTCAGCGGTGAGGATGGTGCCTGTTGATTCGTCGATGGATGCCATCACCATTGTCTCACCTTCCTTGAGGAAATCACCACCTGTGATGAGGTCTTTGGCGATGTTGACTTGCTCGTAGGTGTCTGTGTTCATGAACACCATCTGATCGCCCTCCTTATAGAGGTACTGGAACTGCTGGTGTGAAACTTGTACGTCGTCGAGTTTGGCGGATACGATCCAAGTGCGTTCCAGCACGCGACCGTCTTCCACGTTGCGGAGTTTGGTACGCATCACGGTGTTTCCCTTGCCTGGTTTTACGTGCAAGAAATCAATTACTACATAAATCTTGCCGTCGTCGAGGCGGAGGCAAACGCCTTTCTTGATGTCTCCTGCTAAGATAGCCATAGAAATCTTGTTTTTGTATTAATATTTGTTTCTGAACTTGTTGAAATCGGGTGCAAAGGTACGGAAAATCATTAAAAAGGCAAAAAAAGTTAGTGTTTTTTGGTTTTTTCTTTTGCCAATTTCTCGAAAATCACTAATTTTGCAGTCGTTTTCCGCGGATGTTGCGGCATCTGGGTGGTAAAATTGAATGGAATTAACAATAAAAAATAAGATAAGACAATGAAAAGAACTTTCCAACCTCACAACAGAAAGAGGATCAACAAGCACGGCTTCCGTCTGCGTATGCAGACCGCTAATGGCCGCCGCGTTCTTGCCGCTCGTCGCAAGAAGGGTCGCAAGTCACTCACCGTTTCAAGCGAACATCATGGTAAGTAAGAAGTAAAAAAGCAGAAGTTTTCTTCTGCTTTTTTTATTTATTCATATATTATTTGTAACTTTGCACCCATAAATAATATTATTGTACGCGCGAAATGGCATTAAAGAATTTTTTTTCAGGGAAATCTGGTGTTAAGTTTTGGGTGAATATCGTCCTTATGGTGTTTGTCATTGTGGCAATCCCTGTTCTTGTGTTGTATATGTTGGATTCGTTCACCCATCACGGTGAGAAGATTGAGGTTCCGAATGTGGTGGGCAAATCTGTGTATGACGCTGAGGCGATGTTGAAAGACCGCGATCTGATGGCGATGGTGATTGACTCTGTGTATAATAAACAAGCACCACGTGGCTCTGTGTTGGAACAGTCGCCTAAACCTGGTTATGAAGTGAAGGGCGGACGCATGATCTATCTGATTGTCAATCTGCAAGGTGAACCGATGGCTCAGTTGCCAGATGTGGTGAGTCATGGATCGTTACGTGAGGCTGTCGCATTGCTGCAGTCGTTGGGTTTCAAGTTGACGGCACACAAACAGGTGCTGGGAAGACCCAAGGATTTGGTGATTGGTGTGAAGCAGGGTACTCGTGATGTTCACGCAGGTGAGACCATCCCTCGTGACCGAGCCTTGACCTTGGTGATTGGTGGTGGTGAAATCGACTCGACGTGGTACGAGGATGAAGAAGACCTTGACTTTGAGGGGTTGAACACTGAACAGGCTGATGATGAAGGGGATGGCGAAGATTTCGACATTGAACTGTAAGGAATGAGTGCCGAATCGTTGAATTTGGTCGTCGAGGACGAAGAACTGGAGGACGACGAGACCTCGCAACTGTACGAACATCATCGCATCATTGCGGATAAGGGGCAGAAGTTGCTTCGTGTCGATAAGTTCTTGCTGACACAGTTGTCGGGCACGAGCCGTAATCGAGTGCAGAAAGCGGCAGATGCAGGTTTCATCATGGCGAATGGAAAGCCGGTGAAGCGCTCCTACAAGGTGAAACCTGAGGATGTGATTCAGGTGATGCTTGATCGTCCGCACTATGAAAACAAGATTACCCCAGAGGACATACCGCTGAACATCGTCTATGAGGATGACGATTTGATGGTCATCAATAAGCCTGCGGGTATGGTGGTACATCCGGGTTTTGGAAATTGGAACGGCACGATGCTGAATGCTATTGCCTGGCATTTGAGGGATATGCCTCAGTATGACATCAACGATCCTGAGATTGGATTGGTGCATCGCATCGATAAAGATACGAGCGGACTGTTAGTGGTGGCGAAGACGGCAACGGCGAAGACGAGTCTGGGTCTGCAATTCTTCAATAAAACCACGAAACGTGAGTACAACGCGTTGGTGTGGGGAAACTTTACGGAGGATAGGGGACGAATAGAGGGGAACATTGGTCGCGATCCGAAAGACAGGATGCGAATGGCTGTGTTTCCGCCAGATTCAGAGATTGGAAAGAGTGCAGTGACTCACTATGAGGTACTGGAACGATTCGGCTACACGACGTTGGTGAAGTGTGTGTTGGAGACAGGAAGGACGCATCAGATTCGTGCCCACATGAAACATATCGGACATCCGTTGTTTTGTGATGAACGTTATGGAGGCGATCAGGTGCTGAAGGGCTCGAATACAGCGAAATACAGGCAGTTTATCGATAACTGCTTCAAACTATGCCCTCGTCAGGTGCTGCATGCGAAGACGTTGGGTTTTGTACATCCAAGAACTGGCAAAGAGATGATGTTTGACTCAGAATTGGCAGAGGACATCAAGGCGTTGTTGGAGAAGTGGAGGAACTATTCATAAAACAAAATAGAGATGAAAAAAGTAATTGCAATCGTGGCTGGGGGTGACAGCTCTGAGCACGATGTGTCGCTGAGAAGTGCGGCAGGGATTGATTCATGGATTGACAAAGAATTGTATGATGTTTACATCGTGGAAGTAAGCCGTCAAGAATGGGTGGCACATCTGCCGAATAGCAAGAAATCAGCGGTGTATCGTCATAACTTCTCGTTTAAGGACGAGTGGGGTAGGGACATCCGTCCAGATTACGCATATATCACCATTCATGGAACGCCTGGAGAGGATGGCATCTTGCAAGGATACTTTGACCTGCTCGGCATCCCCTACTCAACGAGTAACGTGTTGGTGGAGTCAATGACTTTCAACAAGTTTGCTTTGAACCAATTCCTGAAGGGCTTTGGGGTGAAGGTGGCAGAGGATGTGTTAGTGCGTCAGGGACAGGAGATTGACCCACAGCAACTTATCGATAAAGTAGGTTTACCTTGTTTCATCAAGCCCAATGCGGGTGGCTCAAGTTTTGGTGTGACCCATTGTAAGACGCTGGAGGGTGTGCTTCCTGCCATTGAGAAGGCGATGGAGGAGAGTCCTGAGGTGCTGATTGAGAGTGAGTTGAAGGGTGTAGAGATCAGCAATGGTGTCTATAAGACTAAGGCTGGCGGCATGCATGTGCTGCCTATTACAGAGGTGGTGCCAAAGACCGATTTCTTCGATTATGATGCGAAGTACAATGGATTAGTGGAAGAGATTACACCAGCACGTCTGTCAGACGATACGACCAAGCGTGTGCAGGCTTTGACGGCTGCCATTTATGACATTTTGGGTGCATCAGGCATTATCCGCATCGACTACATTATCAGCAAGAACGAGGCTGGGGACGATGTTATCAATATGCTGGAAATCAATACGACACCAGGTATGACTGCTACCAGTTTCATCCCCCAGCAAGTGCGTGCTGAGGGCAAAGACATGAAGGATGTACTGAACGAAATTATTGCTGATAAGCTGAAGGATTAAAGTTAGGGTTAACGTTAAGGTTAAAGTTATGACACTTTCCGATTTTGATGATATTCGCCCGTTCACAGAAGGCGAGATGAAACCTGCCTTTGAGAGCATGTTGGCTGATCGTCAGTTCGACAAGATTCTTGGGGGGATGATACCGCTGCCCAAAGGACTTCGGAACGGATTGCTGAGAATGATGTTTAAGGGCATCAAGACACCTCTTGATTTCCAGCAGCGTTTCATGAAGCCGTTGGTGTATTATGTGTTGCACAAGGCAAGCACAGGGTATAGCTTTGTTTTTCCCAAGTCGCTCGATAGGAACGGAAACTACACCTTTATGTCCAATCATCGCGACATTGTGCTCGATTCAGCCTTTCTCGACACGTTCTTGTTGAAGGATGGCTTCTCCACGACGGTTGAGATTGCCATCGGCAACAACCTACTCATCTATCCTTGGATCAAGACCTTGGTCAAGATGAATAAGTCCTTTGTAGTCAATCGTGGCTTAACCCCTAAGGAGATGCTCAAATCTTCTATCCACATGAGTCAGTACATTCACTTCGCCATCAATGAGAAGCATGAGAATATCTGGATTGCTCAGCGCGAAGGACGTGCGAAGGACTCTGATGACCGTACGCAGGAGTCTGTGCTCAAGATGCTCAATATGGGTGGACCAACTTCAGGCAGAACCACTGCCGACATCATTGAGAATCTGCGTCATCTGAATATTGTGCCACTGGCCATCTCTTACGAGTATGACCCTTGTGACTACCTGAAAGCGAAAGAGTTCCAATGCAAGCGCGACATCCCTGGATGGAAGAAAGCCAAGCAGGATGACCTCGACAATATGAAGACGGGAATCTGGGGTAAGAAGGGACATGTGCACTATCAAGCTGCTGATTGCATCAACAACTGGCTTGACTCCCTCGATCCTTCAACCATTGAGAAGGCAGACATTTTCCGTCTGGTGGCAGAACATATCGATCAGGAGATTCACATGAACTACCGCATCTACGACATCAATCATGATGCCCTTGAGGGTAAGACCAACGCCTACATCGAAGATCGTATTAAGATGGTGGACGTGGAGAATCCTGATGTGCCATTCTTGCGTGAGAAATTGACAGCCATGTATGCTAACCCCCTCCGTAATTATGAGAAGGCTGTTCACTGACATCCTGTTGGCGCTCTGTGTGACGTGCTTGGTGGCATGTTCTGATGGGGACGAAGACAGTGGGGGATACATCCCTCCTTATGCCACAGATCTGCTCGTAGCATCAACAGATGCTAACGGGAAGATTGTGAGTGTTCGGATGGATGATGGGGTTACTTATAACGTAGCCTCACAGAATCTCAGCTTGTCAGCCAAGGATACTTTGTTGCGTTGTATGGCGACTTACACACACGAAAGTCATCAGCCTTTCAAGATTCATAGCATCGTACCCATCTTTACAGATAAGCCTCACCCTGCCAACGACATCGGTGTGGTGGTGAATGGACAGGTGTATCAGGATGTCAGTTTGTTGCCCCGTCATCCGATGAAACTCATCAGCATGTGGAAGAGTGGAGGATTTCTCAATCTTCATCTGGGCATGATGACCACTGATAACGGCACGCATGAGTTTCTTTTCTGCGAAGACAGTCCAGGTAATTATTCCTTGCTCCATCTTCGTCCGATGAGTGATGGCAGTTCATATACGGGTCATTTGTATATGTCAATGCCCATTCCTGAAGATTTGGAGCAGTTCACCTTCACCGTTCGCACTTACGACGGTGATTATACAAGGGAGTTTTAGGATAGGGTTTAGAGTTAAGAGTATTAAAGAGTATTAAGATTACAGTTTAAGGTATAAAGTTAAAGTCAAGGTTAACAATAAAGTTATAAAACATGACAAGAGCAATCATAACAGTAGTGGGCAAGGATACCGTAGGTATCATCGCCAAAGTCTGCACCTATCTGGCAGACAACCAAATCAATATCCTCGATATTTCACAAACCATCGTACAGGAGTTCTTCAATATGATGATGATTGTGGATCTGACCAAGTCGGTGAAGGCATTCGACCAACTGAGCGATGAATTGGTGAAGATCGGCAACGACACTGGCGTTCAGGTGAAGTGCCAGTTGGAGGATATCTTTGATAAAATGCATAGAATTTAAGGGGCTATGATTAACTTACAGGAAGTCATTGAAACCAACAAGATGATAGAGCAGGAGAACCTTGATGTCCGCACTATCACGATGGGGATCAGCCTGCTCGACTGTGCAGACTCCGACTTGAAGGTTACTTGCGATAAGATGTATAAGAAGATAACGACTCTGGCACGCGACCTTGTGAAGACGGGTGAAGATATAGCCAAAGAGTTTGGTATCCCTATTGTCAATAAGCGTATTAGCGTTACGCCCATTTCTTTGGTGGGTAGTGCTTGTTGCCGTACGCCAGGCGATTATGTGCAGATTGCCAAGACTCTCGATCGTGCAGCTAAAGAGGTGGGTGTCAATTTCTTGGGAGGCTATTCTGCTATCGTGTCGAAAGGTATGACCAAGAGCGATGAACTCCTCATTTGCAGTATCCCTAAAGCGTTGGCTGTTACTGAGCGCATCTGTTCCAGTATCAATGTCGGTTCGACCAAGACGGGCATCAATATGGATGCTGTGCGACTGATGGGTGACATCATCAAGCAAACGGCAGAGGAGACGAAGGAGAAGGATTCACTTGGATGTGCCAAATTGGTGGTGCTCTGCAATGCGCCTGATGACAACCCCTTTATGGCTGGTGCTTTTCATGGTGTAAGCGAAGCTGATGCCATCATCAATGTGGGTGTCAGTGGACCTGGTGTGGTGAAATATGCTTTGGAACAAATACCAGATGCCAACTTCGAACTCCTATGTGAGACCATCAAGCGTACTGCTTTCAAGATTACCCGTGTGGGTCAACTTGTTGCACAAGAGGCCAGTAGCCGTTTGGGCGTTCCTTTCGGCATTATTGACCTCAGTCTTGCCCCCACGCCTGCGATTGGTGACTCTGTGGCAGACATTCTCAAGTGCATCGGCGTAGAACATCCTGGTGCCCCTGGCACGACAGCGGCTCTTGCGCTGCTCAACGACCAGGTGAAGAAGGGTGGGGTGATGGCCTCTTCCTATGTGGGTGGCCTTTCTGGTGCGTTCATTCCCGTGAGCGAGGATCAGGGTATGATTGATGCTGTTGAGGCTGGTGCCCTCACCATCGAGAAACTGGAGGCGATGACCTGCGTCTGCTCTGTGGGACTCGATATGATTGCGATTCCTGGTGATACGCCTGCGACCACTATTGCTGGCATCATTGCAGACGAGACCGCTATCGGTATGGTCAATCAGAAGACGACCGCCGTGCGCATCATTCCTGTCGTGGGCAAGACGGTGGGTGATACTGTTCAGTTCGGCGGACTCTTGGGTTATGCACCCATTATGCCTGTCAACACCTTCTCTTCCCAACGTTTTGTGGATCGAGGAGGCCGTATTCCTGCCCCCATCCACAGCTTCAAAAATTAAGATGTACTCTATCCTCTAAACCCTCAACTCTCACTCTACACTCTCAACTGAATATGAACAAGACACTCAAGATTTACATCACATCAACAATTCTAACAAGCCTCCTTTCTGTTGAGGCCTCAGCACAAATACTTCCTGACAAACCCACTATGGGTTGGAGTTCATGGAACACTTTCGGCGTCAACATCAGTGAAAAAACCATCAAAGAGCAAGCCGATGCTATGCTGGCACAAGGGCTGTTGGACGTAGGTTTCAACCACATCAACATTGATGATGGTTACTTTGGAGGACGTGACAATCAGGGCAATCTGCTCATTCATCCATCCCGTTTCCCCAATGGTTTGAAGCCTGTGGTTGACTATATCCATGAGAAGGGCATGAAGGCGGGCATCTATTCCGATGGTGGTAAAAACACCTGCGGCAGCATGTTCAATGGTGATGTGACTGGTAAGGGTGTTGGATTCTATGGTCATGACCAGCAGGACTGTGACTTCTTTTTCAAGGATATGGGCTTCGACTTCATCAAGGTCGATTTCTGCGGAGGCTCTCCTGGACACAATGAGGATCATTTGTCGCTCGATGAAGAGGAACGCTACACAGCCATCGCCAATGCTATCAAGAATACAGGTCGAACTGATGTGCGACTGAACATCTGTCGATGGGACTATCCTGGTAACTGGGCACATGACATCGCCACATCTTGGCGCACGACCTTCGACATCAATTCTTCTTGGGGTTCAATCCAGAGTATCATCAAGGAGAATCTCTATCTTTCTGCCTATTGTTATGACGGGCACTACAACGATATGGACATGCTGGAGGTGGGTCGTTCACTTTCTGCCATAGAAGACCGCACGCACTTTGGTATGTGGTGTATCATGTCCAGCCCTCTGTTGATTGGTTGCGACATGAAGCATCTGAACACTGCTGCTCTTAACTTGCTGAGGAATAAAGAGATTATTGCGCTCAACCAAGATGACCTTTGCATTCAGGCTTACGTCGTGCAGCATGTGGGTGACACCTATGTGCTGGTGAAGGACTTTGGTGAGCTTTATGGGAAGACTCGCGTGGTTGCCTTATATAATTCTGGTGATAGAAGGGCTGAAATCACCATCCCATTTGCTGATCTCGATCTCGCTGGTACTGTTAAGGTGCGTGATCTCTTCAGTCATAAGGATCTTGAAGATATGACTGACAAACTCACGGTTAGATTGCCTGCTCACTACACATACATTTATCGCCTTGATGCTGAGACTCGTCTTGAACGTACACTTTATGAAGCAGAGACTGCCTACTTGAGTAAATATACTGAAATCAAGAACAACCAGCAGTACCACTCTGGCATATATGAGGCCAATGAAGCCTGCTCAGGACGTGAATATGTCACATGGTTGGGTGCTGACCCAAAGAACGACCTTCAGTGGCGTCATGTATATAGTGATCAGGGTGGCACTTACACCATGAAAATCAATTACATTTCTGGTGAATCGCGTAGCATGACGGTCAACGTCAACGGAAAGGACGTCAAGACCCTCACTGGTTGCAATTCAGGTGATTGGGGAACGGTTGGGACGAAGACGCTCAGCCTTGAGCTCCAGCCGGGTGAGAATGTCATCAGATTATATAACAAGTCATCTTCGGCTTGGATGCCCAACATCGACTGCATGACCATCCAACCTCAGGGCACTACAGAAAGAATAGCTGTAGGTATTGAAGCACCCACAGCTATTCCTTCTTCGACCATCAATGATGGCAAGTATTACACCCTTGATGGAATCTTGGTCAAGAAACCTCGCAGGGGAGGCCTCTACATTTTCAATGGTAAGAAAGTGATTTTTAGAGACTAACCTTCACGCCGCCCATGAAAGTGGCTCTTGGCATAGGATAACCGGCGTAGGTCTGATATTCCTCTGCTAAGATGTTGTCACCCTTGATGAAGAGGGTGGTGCAGGGCACTACCCGATAACTCACGCTGGCGTTGAGCAGGGTGAAGTTCTCCTTGAGTGCATCGTCGCCAGTGGTGATGTAGAGACCGCTCACGTTCTGCAAACCGGCACTGGCTGTCCAACGACCCTGATGGAAGTTTGCTCCGACATAGAGTTTCCCTTCTGGTGCTCCTTCGATGGGTGTATCCATGCGGAGGTGGGAGTAGTTGGCGTTGAGACTCCAATGAGGTGTGAAACGATAATCGCCAGAGAGTTCCAAACCCCAGTTTTTGAAGTCGCCCACGTTCACATTGCGAGGTCTGTTGTCTATGCGGGTGATGGTGATGAGGTTCTCCCCCTTGTTATAGAAGAGGTTGGCGCCAAAGTGACCTCTGCCGTTGAAACGCTGGCTGAAGGACAGTTCGTAGTTCATCATGCGTTCAGGCTTCAGGTCGGTGGTAGCTGGTGGAAACATGTACATGTCCTTGATGGTCGGATTGCGGAACCCCTTGCTGACCAATGCCTTGATGTCTGACTGAGGGGTGATGTGGAAGGAAAGACCTCCCTGTGGCACGAGCTCTGTACCAATGACAGAATGGTGGTCAATACGGAGACCTGCGTCTGCGGTGAGCCAAGGGGTGATGGTCTGACGGAAGTCGATGTATCCAGCCACTTCATCAGCATGTTGTTTCTCTACGATGTTGCCGTCCTTGTCCTTCGTCAGATAGGTCTTCTCACCTGTGGTCTTGTCTGCGTTCCAAGCCGAACCGCCGAAGTGCTGCCAGTCAACACCCACTGTAGTGACATTGCCCTCGAAGAGACCAAAGATCTGATGCCAGGTCAGTCCACCGATGTAGTCATTGTGCTTGTAAAGATAGGTCTTGGGGTCAGCGCCAGCCGTGTAGCCGTCATCGATGTTGTGATGCCCCCAGTCGAGGTAGGCCCTCAAGGCGCCGCTTGTCCATCCGTATGCATTCACAAGACTTACGCTTGCCAATCCACGGGTAATCTTCATGTCGTTGTCGATGAGGGGCTGGCTGACAGAGCCAGGATTGCTGCTGTTGAAGTGGGTGACGTTGATGTCACCATTTGCCTGCCAATGTTCACTGAAGTCATAACCCAGTTTCAGGAATCCGCCGAATTGCTCATATTCAGAGTTTGTGCGATGACCGTCAGTACGTTGATACTGTGCACCAACTATGCTGGTGAACTTGCCCAGTTTCACCCTGTTCGTCGCATCGGCGGCAATCGTGCCATAACTGCCACCCTGCACCTGCACGTCGGTCTTCACGCCGTCCTGATACATCTGACGAGTCACGATATTCACCACGCCAGCCATCGCATTGCTGCCATACAGCAACGAAGAGGGACCTCTCACCACTTCCACCTTCTCAGCCATCAAAGTCTGATAGGCATCGGGAATGGGGTGACCCATCAGTCCTGCATACTGGGGTTGGCCGTCGATGAGCACGAGGAGTTCAGCACCGCTGCCTACACCTCTGATTTTCATCGAACCAGCAGCACCTGTGCTGACACCATATCCGAGGATGCCTCGACTGGTGGTGAAGAGTCCTGGGGTCTGTTCCATCACCGTTGGCAGAACGGAGGTGCGGTACTGTTCGTTCAGTTTCTCGTTGCTGATGGTGGTCACTGTGAGTGGCAGAAACCTGACGTCTGCCACATCTCTCGTACCGGTCACCACTACATCCTGCAGGGTTTCCTGAGCAAAAACACTGAGTGATGTCGCCACGCAGGCAACAGCACTCAGTAATAAATTCTTTATTATCATGATTCTATTCTGTATTCTTAATGAATGATTACAGGTTCACTAACTTGTAATTGGTGGTGCCCATGCCGATTTTCTCGCCATGCTCCACAATGTGGATGCCATGCTGCCGTTCGATGCGCTGTTTCAGCGGGTCAGGGTTGTTGTTCTCGTCCTTCTTCACCTGATAGATGAGGTCGTATGCAGCACGGTCACAGGCGATGGGGTCGGTGGATGCCACGATGCCGATGTCCTGAATTTCAGGAGCGTGGGGATGTGCATCGCAGTCGCAATCGATGGAGATGTTGTTGAGCACATTGATATAGACGATGTTGCCCTTGCCGAACCAGTTGGCGATACCCTGTGCAGCGGCTGCCATACTCTCCAGAAAAGCGTCCTGCGGCTGCGTGTGTTGCCAAGCATCAGGTGTTTTGCTGGTCACGCCGTGTGAGTGGATGTAAGCCTTTCCCGCTGTGGATGCAAAGCCGATGCTCTGGTTTTTCAGCACACCGCCGAAACCTCCCATCATATGTCCCTTGAAGTGGGCGAGGTTGATGCAGAAGTTGTATTTGCTGAGGTGGTCACCCACGATGTCATACTTAATCCATGTGGTGTCCTTTACGGGGATTTGCATGTCACCAAACTCGTCCATGATGTCAACGGCGAAGATGCTGTCGAAGCCATGTTCGTGAATGGTTTCCCAATGCTTGGCCTTGTCCTGACGGCTACCTCCATAGGCGGTGCAGCACTCCACGATGGTGCCGTCCACCTTTTCCACAAGGTTGCGGATGAGTGGTGGCTTGAGGTAGTTGTTGCCGCCGCTTTCGCCCGTGCTGATTTTCACAGCCACTTTCCCGTGTGCCTTCACGCCGAGGGCTTCATAGATTTTCACTAACGATTCAGGTGTGATTTCCTTCGTGAAATACACCTTTGCCTGCTGTGCGTATGCGAAGCCCCCCAACCCCCAAAGGGGAAGGGCTAACGCGATGATGCTTAATAGTTTCTTCATAAATTCAATTATTATTCGGTTCTTCTCATCTCTCCACCCTAAACTCTATACTCTCCACCCTAAACTCTTACTTCTTAATCTTATAAATATAGAATGTCTTTGCAGGGACACTGACGCTTTGTGTAGGAGCATTCACAGTTATGGAAGTCAGCCGAGGTATAATCTTCGTTGGATCCTCCAACGTGTTCTCCGCTGTTAGATCATCGCTGTGGAAAGTGATGAGTTGGGCATCATGGGTCCCCTTCATACCTTTCAGGTTCAGGGTCACTTCCTGTGCCTTGTCGCTGGTATTGACCACCTTCACAATGACTTCGTACGAGTACTTATCATAGACAGCCGAAGCGAAGAGACCATTCTGATCAGGATTGCCTGCCACAGGCTTGCCGTTCATGGTCAGCGTCAGCATGTTCGTACCCTTATTGAGCGAGTAGAGCTGCTGCACATAGTAAGCACAGGAATTGAACTTGCGCAGGTTGTCATACCAGATGGCATCAGGACGCCACTGCCAGCCTTCCACATGAGCGAAGAGGGGAGCGTATGTCGCCATCTCCACCACATCAGCATTACGCTCCAGACCTGTCATGAAGGCAGCCTCCATCAGAGCGGCATTGAAGTGGTTCCACTTCTTGCCAGCACCATGACAAGCATATTCACCAGCAAACACCTTCGGACCCTTGCGAGGATAGCTGTCGTAACGATTCGCGCCACAGTTGCCCCAACGCTGCTTGGCTGCTGGTGTGCCCAGGAACCACTCCTCGTTGCGGTAGAAGTGCTCATCGACGAGGTCAGCACCAATCTTGCGCATCTCAGGCCACAAGTACTCGAATTCCTTACCCTCAGAATCGGGACCGCTGGTGCCCACAATCTTAATATTAGGATATTGCTTGCGTACCTGTTCTACGAAAGGTTTCAGGTTCTCTGGATAGATGGGTCCCCACTGCTCGTTGCCGATGCCCACATATTTCAAGTTGAAAGGTTCTGGGTGTCCCATATCGGCACGCAGTTTTGCCCACACGTTCTTGGTCGGGTCGCCGTTGGCAAACTCAATCAGGTCGAGCACATCATCGATATAGGGTTGCAATTGGTCAACAGGCACATGGGCACTGCTACGGTTACTGCCGTTCTGGAACTCGCAAGAGAGTCCTACGCTCACCACAGGAAGCGGTTCTGCACCAATCTCCTCTGAAAGCTGGAAATACTCGAAGAAGCCAAGTCCGTAGCTCTGGTAGTAGTCAGGGAAGTAGCGATGGGTAAACGTGTAGTGCCAGCGGTTCTCGTTCAGCGGACGGTTCTCCACAGGACCCACGGAGTTCTTCCATTGATAACGGGTGGCCAAGTCCGTACCCTCGACGATGCAGCCGCCTGGGAAGCGGAACACACCCGGATGCAATTGCTCAAGGCTCTCTGCCAAGTCCTTACGCATTCCATTCTCGTGTTTCCTGTAAGTGTCAACAGGGAAAAGGCTCACGTGCTCCACATCGGTGGTCACCTTGCTGTCACCCCACACCCTCAGATGTGCCTTGGCGAAGGTTCTGTTGGGTTTCACGATGGCAGTATATTTCTTCCATTCCTTTCCGCTGACCTCTACGCTGGTGTTGCCCAGTTTCTGGTCATCACCCATTGTGGCGTTGTCCACGAGGTCAATCCAGAGTTTGGCAGTACCGCCGTCAGGTACACGTGCCCAAACAGAGAAGCGATATTCCTCGCCGCCCTTCACACCCATGCCGAAGAAGCCGTGGTTCTCAATCATGGTGTGCTTGTCGCTATGTCCAGAAGGAGCCAGTCGCACATAGTGAGGATTCTTGTTGAATGGACCATCGTCTTTCAGCGTCACCTTGCCCGAGATGTCCCATCCTGCATAGTTGTTGGGGAACTCAAACGAGCGGTTCTTCACCAGTTCACCATACAGACCGCCATCGGCAGCGTAGTTGATGTCCTCGAAGAAGATACCATACATGGTCGATGGGATAGGTCCTCCCACCTTGCTTGTGTTCACATCGAATGTGTTTGTCTGAGCTGTCATGCTCGCAACCGTCATCATGGCTGCACAAATAGAAAAGATTTTCTTCATCATAAGTTAGTCAATTAATTAAATGTCGTTAATAATCATGATTTGGGTGCAAAGATACAAAATAGTTTAGAGTTTTCCGCAATAGTTCCGA
>JAFXVS010000014.1 GCA_017534815.1 Bacteroidaceae bacterium
GGTGTCGTAGTTGTAATATCCGTCTGCGTCGTAAGGTTCAAAATATGGGTTCGCCATACGGGAGTAATAGACAGGATTGGTGAACCCACCCGTGTCGGTCATGAAACTCTTCTGCTTACGTTGGTTGGCGAAGAGGCTGGCTCCCAGTTTGACAATCTTGTTCAGACGGAAATCTGTCTTCAGAGTCATATTGAAACGGTTGTTCTCTACACCCTTCACCGTACCCTGTTCCTCATAGTAACCTGCCGAAGCGTAGTAGTGGGCATTGTCTGAACCACCTGACACACTGGCGTTATACTCTTGGTTGAGCACATTGCGGAAGAGGATATCGTTCCAGTTTGTATTGATGGAACGAAGACGGTTGATGCGTTGCTGAGCCTGTTCTGAGAGCGCATCCCAACCACCCGTCTTATAGGCGTTGAACTCACCCAGTTCATCCAGGATATTAGCGACCCCACCCTTGTGCTGACGGTAGTCGTAGTTGCTGCTCAGCAGTCCAAGTTCCAGATCCACCTTCTCATTCGCATTGAGCAGATTGAGACGGTCGATGTCTGTACGAGGACTGTAAGTGAATTTGGCTGAGAAGTTCACAACAGGACGTCCCATCTTACCCTTCTTGGTGGTGATGACAATGACACCGTTGGCAGCACGTGCACCATAAATGGCGGTAGCGGCTGCATCCTTCAGAACGGTGATGTTTTCTATGTCAGAAGGATTGAGCCCCGCAATGCTGGTTTGATAGATATCATCAATATCATTGAGATTATCAATAGCAGGAATCTCATTCCCCTCCATCGGGATTCCATCGAGCACCCAAAGGGGTTCCTGCACACCATTGATGGAAGCTGTACCACGAATGCGTATCTTCATCGGCGCACCTGGTGCACCAGTAGCGGCAACGGATGAAAGACCTGCCACCTGACCCGCCAGCGCCTGATCAATGTTCTTGATGGCACCAACGGTCTCATCACTGATTTTCACTTCTGATACAGCAGCGGTGAGTTTGCGACGGTCTATTTGCTGATAACCTGTGACAACAACCTCGCCCAATCCCTTCGATGCGCTGTACAAAGTCACATCGTAGTTGTTCTGGTCGGGTTTCAAGACGATCGTCTTAGGTTCGTAGCCCATATAACTGACGGTCAGTTTCTTGATGGAGGCGAGGACGGTGATGGTGAATCGTCCGTCCATATCAGTGACTGTACCTTTGGTCACAGTACCCTCGCCCACAGCGATGTTGGCACCGATGAGGGGTTCGCCTTTGAACTCACCGTCCATCACGGTTCCTGTGATGGTACGCTCCTGTGCCACCAGCGAAAGGATGGCAAAGGGCACCATCAACAAGAGTATCAAAAATCTTTTCATATTCATCATATTATGTGTTATCGTTCTCCCCAGAGGGCTCTCCTCATAGAGCAGAGGGGGTTATTCTATTTGTTGATGCCAAGCGCAGACTGGATGCGCAAAGCCATATCGTCATAATGCATCTGGGTGGCTGTGTCGCCCGTGTTTGCCTTGCTTTTGCAGAGGCGGAGGATGCGAAGGAGTTCACCTCGTTTCAGACTGATGGCATCAGACGTCCGAGAAATCTGCGTCATAGTCATGTCGAGGGTACGAGGGCTGGAAGAGTCGAGATTGGGCTCATCCACCAGCCTCCTGTTGATTTTGATGCCTTCGTTCTGATTGGCTCCCGTCAGAAGGGCATCCAGAAGGCTCTTCTGCAAACTGCGCTCCATGACGTTCAGCTTCTGACCTGCGATGGTCTTGCGGAACAGGCTCTGGTGAACCATGTCCATCATCTCCACAGCCGTGAAAGCCCTGTCGCCGTTCTCCCACTCGTTTTCATACATGCGCACCAGACGCTCGTTGGTGAAGAGGTCCCAAAGGATGTAGTTGTGCTGGTTCTTCAACAGCATCGCCGGCTCCTGCTCGACGGTGCCGTTCGGCGTGTCACGCAACGGATAGATTTGCTTGGAGAGTTCCGTGCCAAAGAGCCAAGGCTGGTCGCTCAACACATTGTCGAGGAGGAACTGCACGGCTCCCTTCTGACGGGACTTCTCCACATGCTCGTAGGCCTTGCGTCCTGTGTTCAGCCACTGGATGTTGGGACGTTCCATATAGACACCACCAATGTTTGCCATCACATGATAGAGATAGAGGCTCCATTGATAGATGACGGCCGAGTAGAGTTTGGCTGCCTCATCATAGTTCTGGTCTGGCTCGCCATTGAGCGTCCAGCTGACGAGGTTAGGCATGACACGCTTCAGGTTCGCTATACCATAGGTGGCAGACTTGATGGGGTCATCGCCCAAATCTTCCGACAGCGCACGAGGGTCAATGGCGCTACGTTGCTGCTGGGTCTCGCTGTAACGGTATTCCTTGCCGTCGTGACGTGCCAGAAAGTCTGAGAGTACCTTCTTCTCGTCTGTGCCAGCAGGATACCAACGGTAGCCCCACTCTATCGCCATCAAGTCGTAGGGACCGATATGGGGTGACATCACCTTGACACCATCACCTGGCTGGGCGATGTAGTTGAATCGGGCATAATCCATAATGCTTGCAGAAGTGCCCCCTACTCTGTTCGTGAAGGTGGCAGAACGGAGCGAGTCAGTCGGATAGGCTGCTGAAGCAATCATATTGTGACGAAGTCCGAGCGAGTGACCCACCTCATGACAAGCGACGAAGCGAGCTGCATCGCCAATGAGTTCGTCTGGTAATGTTAATGTACGTGCACGAGGGTCAACAGCTGCTGTCTGCACACGAATCCATTCGCTGATGAGCGACTGCACATTGTGCCACCAGATGATGTCGGCCTCCAGAATCTCACCTGTTCGTGGGTCAAGCGTGGAAGGCCCCATCGCATTGGCTTTCTCTGATGCTGCATAAGTCAAGACGGAGTAACGCATATCATCACCTTCGACATCCAGCGTGTCGTCAGGCACGATGACACGAATGGCGTTCTTGAAGCCTGCACACTCGAAGGCTTTGTTCCAATCGAGAATACCCTTCGTGATATAAGGACGCAGATGATCTGGCACAGCCCCACCCACATAGAAGGTGATGGGCTGTTTCGGCTCGACCAATTCGCCTCGCATATAAGCAAGAGTGTCAGAGGGTTCGAGGCGCCAACGGGTGATGTAGTTGGCGTGTTCCACCTGCTGCTGACGGTCGCCATAGATGAGGGCAGGTGTGGAGAAGTAACCCACGCGCCAATCCTCACGACGCGTACGCATCGGCTCGTCGGGCAGCAACATGATGGAAGTACTCACCACCACCGTCAGATTCACCTTCGAGTTACCTTCGTGAACCGTAGTGGTCAGTTCAGAGAGCGCGACCACGCTGCGTTCATAACTCTTGACGGAAATGATGCGTGAAAGATCGGCAACAGGAGATGTGCCGATATTGATTTCGTTGAACACATCGTTCAACACATTCTTTTTACCATTAAAGAAATCATTGACTTTGAAGAGAACGGTGGAAGAGTCTTTCGCTACGGCTTCCACCTTCAGGGTAGCGATGATAGGATCTACATAGTTGTCTGCTACTGACTGCGCCACCACCGATCCTTTGGGAGCCTCTGGCGTGACACGCTGTTGACGCATCTTGACGAGTTTCGCCTTTTTGTCCCATTCGAAACGCACCATCTGGTTCTCGTAGTTCACGCCCTTGTTGGCTGCTGATTCGTTGAGTTCAGACGGAACCTTCTGGAGTTTGTTCGATACAAGGAAGGGCTTACCCATCAGGTTCACGGGCAGTTCGAGAAAGATGGTGTCACCCTTCTCCACCACGTTCATCACGCCTTTCATCTGCACGGAATCACGCCCCGTCAACACCTTGTAGCGTGAGGGTGGAGGAGCCGTTTCTGTCTTCTGCTTCTTTGATTTCTTACCTCGCTGCATCATCCCTGTGGCGGCATTGGCACCACCAGACAACAATGCCATCATCAACCCGAAGGTCAGTATTTTTCTCAGTGTCATTTTCAAGGTTTTTTATTACCGTTAACAATATTATTTGGCAAAGTTACGGCAAAAGTCCCACTTTTCCAAACAAAAAGCCAATTATTTACATCATTCTGCCTCAGGTTCGCTGGCTTGGCGCAGGAACTTGCCGTCCAACGAGTAGGCTTTAGTGACTGTATAACGTCCGTAGTCAGGAGCAGGATAGTAACCATAAGAGGCTGCAAAGATCTCCCCCTTGCTCATATCAATATCCTGCACACCCTCCGTCGAAGGCAACTGGATAGCGGTGCGTTTGTCCAAATCAATGATGTATGTCCACGTGTTGCGGGCATCAGGACAACCCTCGACCACAATCTTGCGACCATCCTTCGAGGCGAATTGGGCTGATGAAGCCGCACCAACCTGCTGCAGGGACACTACCACACCGTCCGCATCCTTTTGGCTCATCTTTTCCCAAGCGGGTTCTGCCTTCGGATTGGTGGTGAGCACTTTGTACAAGGTACCTGCACCCTCGTCAGAGAGCCAAACGGTGTAGCATCCTTCATTTTCATCCTCATTGGGCGCCACATCCTCGTTCACATAGAGCACCAACTGAGAGAGGCGGTCTTCCTCCTCTGCCGTCGCAGGCAGTTCGCTGGGGTCACATTCCATGCCACTCGTGACACGAACGTGACCCTCCACATTGATGTTGATGTTCTGAACGCTATCGGAATCAAACACGATGGTGTCCGTTCCCTTGTCTGTCTTGATGGTCACTTGACCACGACACGCACTCAATAAGCAAGTTGTCAGGGCGATGCCCGCAAGGATAGTAAAAATTGTCTTTCTCATTGTTAAACCGTTTTTAATGGGTGATTACATTGCAAAGATGCAAAGTTTTTTTCTTACAC